>NZ_JBBEUE010000018.1:0-63945 GCF_037402435.1 Acinetobacter sp. NS-4
TCTAATTCTTTTTCTATATAGGTTTGTAAGGTATACAAAGACAAATCGATTTCTTGTGAACAGCTGCTCACGCTTTTTTCAAGCAGTGATGTTAAATTTTCTACACCAGTCCGAGCCTCAGCTTCAGCGTGCTCACGTGCAGTGTGCAAGGTATAGGCCAATAAGCTGATCATAAAAATATTCATGATCACTACAGTAAGGACAAGAAGGATAAAAATCGATTTGTTTTTGATTGGCATATTCCCTCTGTAATCCCAATGCAGTACCTCAAAATATAATCTTTTGGGGCTAATCGAATAGATTAAAAATCATTCAAAATTAGCATAATCTAACACACAATAATATTGGCTCTCTTGCTTAAATCAAAAAATACATTTTTTATAATTCCGAGCAATTTTGTTTCAATAACCATCAGTGGATGAATTCTCGCCATGTTCAATAAGTTCAAGAGATAAAAAGGGGGAATTTTATCTCTTGAAAGCCCACCTAATGTCACTTAGCTATATCTCTCAATGAGCCACCCAGCAGACGAGCAACCTACAAAATATTTCGTCATGCAAAGATCGCCTGGTCTCGTCCCTGCTGCTTTCCTGAATACATCGCCTGGTCTGCTCTTGCAATGGCTTTTTCCATGGTTTCATCAGACCCGACGTGGATAATACCGACCGTGGCGGTGATATAGATCACTTCACCACTTTTTAATCGGGTCGGATTGCTATGCAGTGACTGAAAAATTCTGTCGATAATCTCATGCAGTGAATCGGAATTATCCACTTCTAGAAAGATTAAAAATTCCTCGCCACCAAAGCGAAAAATGTTGTCCGTATCTCGAAGAGAATCACGCAGTATCTGTGCCGTATGGGCAAGAACTTCATCACCCGCCTGATGTCCATATTGATCATTGACCGCTTTAAAATGATCCAAATCCAGTAAACCGACCGCCAGTATTTTCTGGTTTTTTTCAGTGCTCTGACGCAAGGTACTGAATTGATTCTCCATTCCATATCTTAAGGCCAAACCGGTTAAAGGGTCATACTGCAATGCCTGGGTAATCAAATGGGTTCTAAAATAAATTAGCAGTTCCAGCAGATCATTCTGACTTTTTTGATATTGACTGACTAAAGCTGCCTCTATGCACTGATTGTCACTGAGCTTGGAAAATATATTATGTAAATGATGATGCACAAGATAATGCACCTGCTCCAGTTCCCGGGTTTTATCAGGATTGATTTTTTCAAATTTAGCGTGGTTTGATTGAAACCATTTGCCAAAATGACACAATAAATGACTCTCTTTCGCGGAAAATTGTGGCTCGGCAGGTGTTTTTAAAACCAGATATTGAAATACTTTTTGCGCCCAAGCGATATGTAGCCGAATGCCCTCATCTATCTCGATCAGTGCTGCATTTTGAGAGTTTTTAGTGTGATGTAATTGATCCATAGAAAAGAGTATCTCAAATAAGCGTATTGAATAGGTTGAACAACAGGTCATTTACAGCATTTAAAAGTTCATCTCGGCAAGCATCCCGATAAAGTATTGATCTAACTTTTATTTTACTTGATTTGTGGTGTTTTATTAAGTTGAATTTAAGATAAGAGCGATGTGAAAAAGTATAAATCCGGGCTTAATAAATCGACTTAGCCCGCCGATAGCAGAACGTACAGCACCATTTTTGGCTCTCTTTCATCATGCGGTATGATGAATTACTTTTAAGCCCCTCTTTTTTAAAAGCAAAGGTTGGAATCTCCCGATCCTAACCTTGGGGACAGCTTTGCTCTTCACATTCTGTTCACGACTCTTTATCTAGAGTAAATACATGAATTTAAGACGGACAGTGATGATGAAACATGTTAAGAAAATAATGGCAGCGGCCTTGTCCTTACCGCTACTATCTTTGACCGGATGTCAAAGTGTTCCCAGTTATTCAGCCGATTATGCAAAATCCAGAAGTGCTGTTCAGGGGGTAGCCCTGGATGAGGCCAAAGCGCTGGATATTGGCACCCGTTTTACCTCAGCATTTAATACTTTGGGCACACCGGCTTTTGTGGAACGAGCCGGCTCGCTGTATGCCGATCCGCTGTTTATTAACGATACCCTGTCGCAGTTTTCATCCCGGCAAAATCTAGTCCAGCATTTTCAGGGTATGAACAAACGGGTCAGTAACGTCAGTGTCAAGCTGTTAAACACCTCTTATCATCAAGATTCTGCCTATGTGCATTGGCATATGGCTTATGACTTTAAAATGTTCGGCACGACCCGCAGTATGGACTCTTTTGGCATCAGTGAAATCAAGGTTAACCAGAACAATAAGATTATTTTCCAGCAGGATTTCTGGGATCCGGCCAATGGTCTGTATCGTTCACTGCCTTATGTAGGAGGTGCTTACTCATGGGTATTGCCTTTCAAAAAATCGCAATAGGCACGACGCTGCTGCTCGGAAGTTTCAGTTCATGGACACATGCCCAGAGTATGACTCAATGTGGTAGTGGTCCACTGCTGGTGGCTCAGAAACAGGTTGGCGTTGCCCGGTATTATGCCCAGAACTGTACAAAACCATGGAAAGGCCAGAATATGCAGATTGATTTTTCATATACACAGGATATTCCGGAATGGGCTTTCAAGCGCGCAGCCTTTCATTTTCTGAAACGGAATGAGCGAGAGTCTAAGCATCTGACAGTACTAGATAGAATCACCCAGCTTTATAAGCCAGTAAAATCAGGTGATCTGTATCGCTTAAGCTATAAATCCGAGACTCAAACCCTGACCTTGGTGCTGAATCAGCAGGTACTGGGCCATCTTCAGCATCCGTTGGCCCAGCAATATTTTAATATATGGCTTGGTCCCCAGCCATTTAGTGCTAAATTAAAACAGCAATTATTAAATTAGTATCCGCAGCTATGTCCAAACATTTTATCCTCATGGTCGAAGATCATTACGAACTGGCTTCCACCCTGTGTGAGTTTCTGGAAGAACACGATTTTGTGGTGGATCATGCCCGGAATCTGAATGCTGCGCGCCAGTTACTGAAACAGCAGCGCTATCATATCTTGCTTTTGGATATTAACCTGCCTGATGGTTCCGGTTATGAACTGTGTGAATGGCTGCGTCATGAAGAAGGTCAGGACTTGCCAGTACTGATGCTGACCGCTCGGGATACACTGGATGATAAACTCAAAGGCTTTAATTCGGGCACGGATGATTATCTGGTCAAACCATTTGACTTTAACGAGCTGGTGGTTCGGGTCAAAGCCCTGATCAAACGTTCACTGGGTGAAGTCTCCAATAACCGTCTGCAAATTCACGATCTGGTTCTGGATCCGGCAAGGCAGCAGCTGACTCGGGCTGGAAAGACCATTGAATTGCCTCCAATTCAGTTTAAACTGCTGAAACTGCTGATGCGCCATTCACCCAAGGTACTAACCAAACAGGAAATCATGATGGAGCTTTGGGGCGATGAAGAACCGGAAAGTGATGCACTGCGCAGCCATATCTATAATCTGCGTAAGATGGTCGACAAACCTTTTGAGCAGAAGCTGATTCATACCATATCCGGGGTCGGTTTAAAGATTGCTTTAGAAGCTTAAGTTTTTCAGGCGGAAACCTCGTTTAAATACACCACGACAATCAGTCCGGTGGTCATCGTCAGATCAACATCCTGATGGGTGCTGAGATAATACTGCCGGTCAAACAGTTCCACCCGCCAGCCCAACTGCTTGCACAACTTCTGTACCAATTGCAGTCCAATGCCATGACCTTTGATTTCCAGTTGCAACTGCTGGCCAGACAGTTCCTGAACCTTGGAATTATTCGGCAAAGGAATCCCTATGCCGTTATCTGCCACCAGCACTTTATTTTTTTGCAGAATGACATCAATTTCGGTGCCTTGCGAATAGTTCAGTGCATTGCGCAGAATATTGCCAAACACCATTTTGGTCATGGATGGATAAAGTTTACGTAGCTGTTCGTCGAGGTCTTTTTGAAAATCAATTTGCATGCCTTTGTTATGGCTAACACTGTCCAGATCCTGAACCAGATTTTCCAGACATTCTGAAAGCATGGTCGGCTCAGCGGTTAAAGTATTGGTGGTATTGCGGGCGATGGCCAGCAGAGTGTCAACCAATAGCTGCATGTCTTCAATGGTGTTGTGTAGGCGGGTAAAGGATTTGTTGTCGCCATAACGTGCCTGACACAGCTGCACATTGCCTTTTAGAATGGTCAACGGCGTACGCAGTTCATGACTGACATCACCGGTAAACTCGCGTTCACGCTGAATAAACTCGTTTAAGACCTGATGATATTTTTCCAGTGCCTGCTTGAGATATTCCGCTTCCAGATTAGAGTCGGTCCGGATGTCCTGAAACGGTGAAACTTGATTTTTCTGATGTTCCCAGTCAATCTGCTCCAGTGCATTGGCCAGACGGGTGATCGGTGAAAAATAGCGCCGGGCACGGCGATTCCACCACCACAACACGCTATAAAGTACAAACAAGCTGACCATCAGCGGCGCCAGACCAAACAGCCAGACCAGCTTGTTGACGTTACTTTCGCCAAACACCAGCAGCACATGCTGTCCGTCTTTTTCGCCATAAACGGTCATGCGTTTCTTGCCATCGACAAAATGTCGGGTCACTCCTTGCTCAAGCTGTATGTGCTGAAATTGGGCGGGGGGCACATCGTTCCAGCGGTATCCATACAGGTTTTTGGTATCCGGCAATTCTGCGGCAGGATTGCGTTCCAGCCGCTGCCAGTAATGCGACATTTCTTGTTCCAGCGCAGTTCTGAGCAAAGAACCCTTGATTACCCAAGCACTACAGGCAATCCCGATTACCACGGACAGGGCAATGAATCCAATTTGCAGCCAGTAGTAGCGGTTAAACACCTCACCCAGAGGATGATCGCGCTTGTCCCTAAACAGCCTTAACATTGATACATTCCCCGCTGGTCCATCCGATTCGCCATTCAATTATACGGCTTTCTTTTTAAACAGAAAGTGGCCGATGACCCACTCGCGTCCATGCTCATAACCGAACAGCTCGGCACAGGCCATAAAGAAAATCCGCCAGCGTTGCCACCAGATTGCCGCATCCGTGCCATAGGTTTTTTCAAAGAGTGGCTGCATCTCGGCCTGTTTACGGTCCATATTCTCCAGCCAGGCGTTCGCGGTGCGTTCATATTGGGTACCGGCCCATTGCCAGTGCTGCTCCAGCTGTAAATGCTGCTGGAAATGCAGAAAGGTTGAGGCGGCCGGCATCAGACCGCCACTAAAGAAATATTTCGACATCCAGTCAAATTCATTTTTGACTTCAAACGGATAATGCAGGAAACGGTGACAGAAAATATGGCACCACAGCAAGCCATCCGCTTTCAGCCAGGTGCTGATATTTTCAAACAGTTTCTGGTAATTACGTACATGTTCAAACATTTCCACCGAAACCACACGGTCGAAAGAAGCGGCTTCCAGTTGCAGTACATTGACGTCGCAGGTAATCACCGTCAGGTTTTCCAGTTTTTTCAGACGGGCCTGTTCCTGAATATACTGACGCTGGGTCGAGGAATTCGATACCAGGGTAATGCGGGCTTTGGGATAATGCTCGGCCATGTACAAACTGAAAGAACCCCAGCCACAGCCTATTTCCAGAATATCCTGTCCATCCTGCAGCTGTGCACGCTGGCAATAGCTGGCCAGTGCTGCTTCTTCCGCCTGATCCAGTGAGGTATGTGCGTGTTCAAACAGGCTGGCGCTGTATTTCAGACGTTTGCCCAGTACTGTCTGGAAAAATGCGGTGGGCAGTTCATAGTGCTGCTCATTGGCTTTGTCGGTCTCGATGGCAATCTCGCTGTTTTTTAGCATATGCAGCACATCCATATAGCGCTGGGCAGCCAGTGCAGGGTCGAAGCGTCCTTCCTGTGCCAGGCGTTTTTTGCTTAAGCTGCGAATGCCGGCCCGAATCACCGGATCGGGAAGTTTGCCACTTTCGACCAGTTTTAAAGATTGTTGAATCATAAAGTCCATGTATTTACCTACTCTTTGGGTGGCCACGGAATAAACATTGAAGTTCGTTGCTGATAGTCTTTATAGTTGTCACCGCGATGTGCCAGCGCCTGTTGTTCACTAAAGGGAATTCCAGTGATGTAGTACAGAAACAGCCACATCAGCAGCGGATAAACCCATAATCCATGAACACCTGCTGCCAAACCGAGCACAGGATAGGCAAACCAGTGCAACCATTCAAAAAAATAATTTGGATGACGGGAATATTTCCATAAGCCCCGATCCAGGGTTTTGCCCTGGTTCTGTGGATTTAGCTTGAAACGGTAGAGTTGCTGATCGGCTGTGCTTTCACCCATCAGGGCCAGCAGCATAATCAGGGCTGCCAAGAGCACCGTGAGTTGTGTCCAGTCATTCCACTCCTGGACTGGAATGCTCAGCAGTTCCAGCATCGGGTAGGAAAACAGCACCACCAGCCCGGCCTGAAACATAAAAAAGACCAGAAAACCGAGATGCTGATAATCGCCCATGGCCCGGCGCATATTGGCATAACGGGTATCTTCTGCAGTTTCATTGGCATAACGGCGCAGAAGATGCCAGGTCAGGCGTAAAAACCAGATGCCGCTAAATATGCCCAGAAATACCCGAACCAGCGGTGGTGCAGTTTCCATCACCCAAGCCGCGATAATAACGTTGAGTGCAATACTAAAGCTCCACGCCACATCGACCAGGCCGGCTCTGCGGTTATAGGTGACCAGCAGCCAGCTGCAGAACATGATGAAGACATTCAGCACCAGTAAATCCAGTAGCATGTCAAGCCTCCTATTTTATCTCGGCTTAGTAAGCACTGGCTTCGAACAGCAGATGCACATCACTGATCACGCCTTCGCGGAAGCCACCTTCGCAATAACACAGATAAAAATCCCACATACGGATAAAGCGCTCATCAAAGCCGAGTTGCATTACCTGATCACGCTGCTCTCGGAAGCGCTGGCGCCAGCAGTGCAAGGTTTGTGCATAACTCTGGCCAATATCTTCCAGATGCTTGAGACGTAGTTTTTGCTCGGAAGCAGCCTGGGTCATGACACTGATACAGGGAATAAAACTGCCCGGGAAAATATAGCGCTTGATGTAATCCACCGTATTCAGGGCTTTGGCATAGCGGGCATCCTCAATAGTGATGGCCTGAATCAGTGCCAGACCATTCGGTTTCAGCAGCTCACGGCATTTGCTGAAATAGGTGGGTAAATACTGTTCGCCCACTGCCTCGATCATTTCAATCGACACCAGTTTGTCGTATTTGCCCTTCAACAGACGATAATCTTTCAGCTGGACATCAACGCGATGTGATAGCCCCGCTGCCTCTACCCGCGCGATAGCTTCATCATATTGTGCTTGGGAGATGGTGATGGTGGTGACTTTACAGCCATAATGCTGCGCCGCATAAATGGCAAAACCACCCCAACCGCTGCCAATTTCAACTAAATGGTCCATCGGTTGCAGCTGAAGTTTCTGGCAGATCAGTTCTTTTTTATAATCCGAAGCCTGTTCCAGACTCATATATGGTTCTTTAAATACCGCACTGGAATACATCATGCTGCAATCCAGAAACAGCTTGAAAAAGTCATTGCTCAGGTCATAATGTTCGGCGATATTTTTGCGGCTGCCATCAATCGAATTCTTGCGCGATTTGTACCAGGCCTTTAACAGCAACTGGCTAGCCTTGGCCACGGCATTCTGGTTCATCCGGTCCAGTACATCACGGTTGCGTGCCAGAATGCGGATCACATCCACCAGATCTTCACTGCTCCAGTAACCGCGGATAAAACCTTCTGCAGCGCCGAGTACACCATTGCGGAACAACAGTTCCATCAGACGGGCATCATGCACCTGAATCACGGCCTGCAGATCACTGTTTTCCCCGACTGCTCCGTTCCAGACGCCTTTAAAAATCAGCTGACCATGCCGTAATTTCAGCAAATGCCGTAATACCACCGGCAGTGTGCTTTGCTCTCCCATGAATAGTGTTTTCATCGCAATGTATTTCCTTTTTCTTTTTTAGGATGCCGGTAAAACGGAATTTTCTTTTTCCATAAACGAAAAGCATGCAAATAAATTTCGCTGACCATCCTGAAGGGTTCAAGAACTTTCAGCACAGCATAGCGATGCTGCTGTGAAGGAACTGTGATGGCCTGCAGGGAAAATTTCAGGGTGGCATCAAATTGCAGCACGCCCTGCTCAAACAGCTGCATATGAATCACGCTCTGCTGATCGGAAAAGCTGAAGCGCCAGCGGTAATCCAGTGCCATCGGCATGAACGGCGATACATGAAAAGCCTTTTTAAAATCAAACTGGTGACTCTGGTACGGCGCATGTTCAGCTGCATTGTTCCGGCAGTCGTGGATATAAACCTGACGTTCATTCCATGGCGTATTGGTAATTTCACTCAGCACAAAGAGCAGTTGATCGGTGGCACCAAAGACCAGATAAAACACCACGGAATTAAAGCGAAAGCCGAATGTGCGTGGCAAAGCCAGGACCCGGATTGAAGCAGCATGCGATAACAGATAGTTTTCCCGCTTGATCAGCAGGCGTGCGACCTTCTGCCGAATCGAGCCACATTCCATGGTCAGAAAGTCACGCTCATCCAAGGTCAGTAAATTCCATCGGCTAGAGGACCATAGCCAGGATTTCTGGGTAAAGGTCGCGAGTTGATCCGGATCAAACCATAGATAGGTCAGCTGGGTCTCAAAAGCATGGGCTTTGGGCAAGTAACGGCGATGCCTAATTTCGGCAGCGGCGATCGCCAGTGGATATATCTGCATCATGCGCTCCTAGCTGCCTGCTCGGTCTGCTGCAATAGCTGATCGACTACCCATGAAGCGCTACGTGCCCCATCCTCATGAAAGCCCCAGCCCCAGTAAGCGCCACAGTATGAGGTACGGTTGTGAGCATTGACCTCGGCCCAGCGTTGTTGTGCTTCAATCGCCGGGGCATCAAACACCGGATGACGATAATGCCGTTCTACCCAGACTTTTTTAGGATCCAAGGCAAAATTAGGATTCAGGGTGGCAAAGACCTGGGTTTTGCATTGCAGGTTTTGCAGCTGGTTCATCCAGTAACTGAAACCATAGTGCATACCACTGTGCTGGAATGGGGTCTGTTCGGTGGCCTGACTCGGGGTCACATGCACATGCCAGCTGGCCCATTGGCGTCTGGATTTTGGCATGATGCGGGTATCAGAATGCACCACCATGCGGTTATCCTGATAGCGGAACTTGCTCAGTACGTCCAACTCCTGCGCGGACGGGTCTTTCAGTAACTTCAGGCTGTCGTCAGCATGGCTGGCAAATACAACCCAGTCAAAACGTTCGCTGCCCTGTGTCGTTTCAACCAGCACATCATTGGCACTACGGGATACATGGAGAACACCCGTTTTGCGGAAGGTAATATTGGCCTGGGACTGAATCGCACGAACGTAGCGAGCCGATCCACCCTTGACCGTAAGCCATAACGGTCGGTCTTTCAGTTGTAACATGCGATGATGCTGGAAAAAGCTCACCACAAATTTATAGGGAATCTGTCCGGCCTGTTCCACCGGACAGGACCACAGCGCCCCACACATCGGATAAAGATGTTCCTGACGGAAGGCTTGGGAATAGCCATGCTGATTCAGATACTCATCAATACTGAGTTGTGCATTGACCTGTTCCACATCCAGATCTTTATTGACTGCATAGAAACGGAACAGATCCGACAACATCGCGCGAAAATCAGCATTCAGAAAATTTTGTGGGCGGAAAAGCAGGGAGAATTTTTTTGAAGGATTGTACTGTAAGCCGCTGACCTGATTATTCACGGAAAAGCCCATGTCACTGCTTTGCGATTGAATCCCGAGTTCTTTTAGCATCGCGCAAAACAGCGGATAATTATGCTCGTTAAACACAATAAAGCCGCTATCCACCGCGACCTGTTCACCGTCTATATTCAGCTGATGGGTATCGGTATGACCGCCGAAGTAGTTATTCTTTTCAAAGACCGTGACCTCATGCACTTTGCTGAGTTTCCAGGCAGCATACAGACCGGAAATACCTGAACCAATAATTGCAATTTTCATGGTGATTCCTTCGATTGAATTTTGTGAGTGCCTGTCGTAGCGGCTTTTTTCTGTTTTCTGGCCTGAGCAATTTTACTGACTTCATAGACCCTTGCCGGAATGGGTTTGATTCCCCAGACCAGTCCGAACCAGGACATGAGTTTCAGCAGGTAATAGGTCACATCAATCTGCCACCAGTAAAAGCCTTGCCCGGTACTGCCAGCATAATAATGATGGTTGTTATGCCATCCTTCGCCCAAGGTAATAATGGACAGGAATAAGTTGTTGCGGCTGTGATCTTCAGTGTCAAAATCCCGGCTGCCGTAATGATGCGCCAGTGAATTGATACACAAGGTGGCATGGATCAGTAACACGGTAGAGATGACAAAGCCCCAGACCAGCAATTGCAGGCCGGACGTACCGAGTTGCGGCCAGGTGATGGCCAGCCATTCCCCAAATGCATAAATTCCGCCCGCGGTCAGCAGCACCACAATTAAACTGAAACGATCCAACCAGATCAGCTCCGGATATTTCAGCCAGTCCTTAATGACTTCTTTACGCGTGGCAAAATTATATTCATTTAAAAACCAGCCGACGTGGCTGTACCAAAAACCGTGCGTCGAGGAATGCGGATCTTGCAAGGTATCGGTATAGCGGTGGTGATAACGGTGATGCGCCGCCCACCATAGCGGACCACGCTGTGCACTCATGGTGCCAATCAGCACAAACAGGAACTGCACCGGACGCGAGGTCTGAAAAGTTTTGTGTGACAGATAGCGATGGAAAAAAGCTGTAATTGAAAACATGCGGATCAGGTAGAATGCCAGCATAAAGCCAATTGCAAACCAAGACACTCCCACCCAGAATACCGCCAGGCAGGCCAGATGTAACAGAATAAAGGGCAAAATCCTCAGCCACTGAATCTTGCTGTTTTCAGCCGTCAGTGTTTTGGGCGTTGTGGGTGTAGACCAGCTGTCTATCCATCGCATCAGACTTTTCAACATGGACTCATCCTACTTTCAAGCGATTGTCTTTATTCTATTTGATGAGTGTAATCAGTCAGATATGAATTTTATGTGAAGTAAATAAAAAAAGCCGAACTGTGTAGAGAGCGTGGTCAGTTCGGCAAAAGGGTAACAGATTAATGCGGCAATTTGATCAGTTTTGTCACGTCATAACCATAATGTTTTGCAGTTTCCAGATAGGATTGATAAGTGGCTTCATCTAGTTGCGGTTCACGCGATAAAATCCACAGGTATTTGTTACTTGGCCCACCTACCAGTGCCACTTTATATTCTGGGTCTACTCGTAATACCCAGTAATGACCTTTGCTAAATGGTATCCATCTTAAACCTTGCGGCAAAAAGCTGACCTTTAGTTTGCTGTTGCCCTTATTTTGCGGATAGGCAATACCTTCAGAGCTGATCATCTCACCATTGGCAATCCGGCAACTATTCAAAACACGCATGGTTTGATCGGTATTGACGCTATATTGTGCCGAGATATTCGAGACACATTTACGCTGAAAATACATCGGTAAATGCGCAATTTCATACCACTTGCCTGCATACTGCTCGATATCTACCTGATCGACTGCCTGAGGTGCAACAGTTTCTGCTCGAGTCGTTGTACTTAAGCTGATGATGGCAAGTGCTGTCGCTGCAAAAACAGATTTGAATAGCATCTTCATTTTTTAGCCTTGTTGTATCCTAGGCTTAAGATAACCTAGGTGGGTGTGAACAAAGCGTGAAGACAAAATGGTGAAATTCAGTATTTGTGATTGAATAATTTAAGCTGGATTAATTTTATTGTTCGTACAATAATTCTATCAAATGGAGCTTAAAACTGTAAGCATTCGCTGAGTCCTACTTTTTATCTGCTCAACATCACGATAGTGTCCACGTAAAATGAAGTGGACAGCTATTTATGGATTTAAGGACAGTCAGATAAGGTATATACTTTACAACAACAGCTAGATTCACCTAGGAGCAGGCAAATGCCTATCAAATTTGTAATCCGATTCACTAGTATTTTAGTTTCATTATTAATTTTGGCTGCTCTTGTCAACCAGTTTTTCTTTTCAAGTCAAGTAACAATTGATGTATGGATCCTTTCATTCCCCATTATTGTGGGTGTTCCAATCTTTGCATCTATTATCTCTGCAACAGATAATGAATTAAATCAATCCCACTAATTAGTGTATTTATATGAATTGATAAAGTAGTGATCTAATCGCTGAAAAACTCATTATAAATTATAAGATGTAATGTCAGTCAGTTAAGAAATTGACTGGCATTTTCTTGGATATTTCTGTGGTTTGATCATAAACGTCTGCAGCACCTCCTGTTACAAGAAAATTTTTATCAGTTAGTGATAACAAACCATTTATCATCATATTGATTTAATTAAATTTTTTATATTTAAAATTGAAATGCTAAATTTTAATTCTGTATAAGAGTTTTTTGAGTTCAAACTCTTGGATCTACCATACTATTTTACGCTGCAGGTATTTACAGATTTCCTTTCTTCCACTGAATTAATAAAATTTCCAATCAGGAATTCACTTTGTCTTAAGGAGTCACGATGGTCGCCTTCTTTCAAAGGATAAAAGGCAATAGGTTTTCCTACCTGGCAGATTTGTTGATAGTAGGCATAAGTACCGCGTGAATCCACTAACTGATCTTTCTCACCCTGAACAACCATAACAGGCACAGTGGGTATCATATTCTCAATAGACTGCTTTTTTAAATAATTGGTCAAAGGGGCTAGATTTACATTCGGTTTAAAGACAGTTTTAGGGGCTTGCTTCAGATCAGATTGTAATTCTGATAAACAGCGACCACGTGCCAGATTAAGAATTTCCCCCATTTCTGAGCTAACTAAATTTGCTGGAGCAAGATTAGGATCTGCAGCTTCCGCCCCTAGAAGAACGATTGGAAAAAATGCTGCAACACTGGTGTTGATTTGAGAGTGAGTTGCCACATATTCCGCAATTCCTTCATATTGATAACCGCCTGGAGCAAGGGCAATTGCCCCACGTAAATTAAGTTCAGGTGCGTCTTTTTGTCCATACGCCGCAACAGCAAGAGATGCAGCACCTCCTTGGCTATGCCCCATGACATACCAATTTTTATTAAATTTATAAGGCTTTAAATAGTGAGTCGCCCTTACAGCATCCACTACAGTATGCAATTGACTTTGAGTATTCATATAGGGATGTCCACTGGGTGTACCTAAACCCTGATAGTCTGGTGCGACTACTGCATATCCACGAGCAAGCCAGGCATTCAAAGCTTTTGCCGCTATTTGTTGATAAATATGAACCGGCCCACCTACATAATCACTCGAGGGAGCACAAGTATCGGCAACACCTGTTGTACCATGCGCCCATGCTAAAATAGGCCAACCTTCTTTTGGTACTTTTCCTTTCGGCAATAAAATAAATCCAGAAGCTACAATTGGTTCTGATTGTATGCCGCGACTTCGATAGGTAATTAAGAAGCGTTGAGATGCACTTGAAAATAGATCGGTATTTTGTGCTTGTATGGATAACAAAGTGCCGGGGGTTGTACTTGCCACAGTCGGTAAATGAGCTGTATCGTGAGATGATATTAGTGGAGAGGCAATTGCAGATGTAGAACTTAAGCAGATGCAACCTAACGTTATATTCAGAACATGATTTTTTATTTTAATCATGAGAATGCACTCCATTTTTATAAATTTAATTTTGAATATATGAGTATTTTCACTACCATATTTGATCACAATCCATTGTGAAAATTTTGTAATAAGGTAATAGCCCTCAAATGAGGGCTATTACCTATAAGCACCATTATATTAAGTGATACTAAGCTCTAATCTCATACAAGTTAGAGCTTCTGTTTTGCTCAGCTTAGTTACCTCGATAGGTTGAATATCCATAAGGGCTAAGCAGTAATGGAATATGGTAGTGTTTTACTGAACCATCTGTTTGGAAAATCACCGGAACTTCAGGGAAGAAAGAATTTTGCTTATTTTTCTTAAACCAGTCTCCTGTTTTAAACGTGACTTTGTATATTGCATTATCTAAAGTTTTATTTTCTGGAAATAATGCCGTTACGCGGCCTTGCTCATTGGTTTTAGCTTCTGAAATCTGTATCCATTTTCCATTTTTCTGTTCTTCCAAAGTAACTTTTACATCAGGTGAAGGCAATCCACTTTCCAAGTTAAGTACATGCACACTTAAAGGATTTTGCGCCATTACCCAACTTGAAATAAATAAACTTCCAGCGAATGAAAATAACTTGTTCATATGAATTTATCCTGAATTAAATTGATTTAAATTTGTTTGAGTGTGATTTCTATACCCAGTTGTGCGCATCGATCATCTTGAATTGACCCACCTGCACCGGCTACACCAACTGCACCTAATACCTGACTTTTATAAACGACGGGCACTCCTCCACCTAAAAGTAATAATTCAGGTAAACTGGTTAAATTCTGTGAATCAACATTCTTCTGGGCATTACGCATAAATTGTAAGGTAGTCACCTTGCTTGAATATGCGGTAAAAGCTTTCCTTTGCGCTGCGATTAAATTATGAATGCCCACAGTTTCATGCCGTTGACTTGCCAGGACATTGCCACCCTGATCTAAGACCACTACAGCCGCAGGTTTAGCAGTAGTGCTACATGCTTGCATGACATTGGTTGCCAGTTGATTGGCGAGGTTTAGATCCATTACATAGCTGGTTTTAGGAGCTGAATATGTGATTGAACTAAATAGAAGTACTGGAATAAATAGAAGTTTTTTCATCATTTCTATTAAGCTAAATGAAGAGATAAATTAGCTTATATAAAATAAACTCACTATTGCATGACAATCAGATTACGAATTTGTAATGTAGGGATAGACAAATCCATATAATATTATTTAGATGCAGATACTTATTATTGAAGATGAAACCAAAATTGCTGAATTTCTAGCAAAAGGTTTAAATGAATCCGGCTATTTAGCCAGTATTGCTCATGATGGATTAACAGCATTCAGGTTGTTTGAAGAAAAAAACTTTGATTTAGTAATTTTGGATGTCATGTTACCTGAAATTGATGGTTGGCAAGTATTAAAGACCCTAAGGACATTTTCTAAAATTCCGGTACTTATGCTGACTGCGAAAGATCATGTCCTAGATCGAGTTAAAGGTTTAGAACTTGGTGCAGATGACTATTTAATTAAGCCTTTTTCTTATATTGAACTATTGGCACGGGTCAAAAGCCTGTTGAGACGAAGTGTAAAACCCGAGTCTGAATATTACCAGGTTGAAGATCTAGTTTTATATAGGTTTGAACGTACTGTTTATCGGAACCAACAGAAAATCGACTTAAGCGCTAAAGAATTTTCACTTTTACACTTATTAATGCAACATCAAGGTGAATTGTTAACCCGATCTCAAATTGCTTCTGAGGTGTGGAATATTAATTTTGATACGGACACCAATGTGGTAGATGTTGCTATTCGCCGTTTGCGTGCCAAAATTGATGATCATTTTCAGCCAAAATTAATTCATACTGTTCGGGGTATGGGATATCGTTTAAGCATAAATAAATGAAAAATCAGCTAACGCAACTCAGCTTAACAACACGCTTAAGTATTTCCTTCAGTATTATTTGTTGCACTGTATTTTTTGCTATTGGTTTACTTTCTTATCACAACATGCAGCACCTATTAGCTAAACAACGGGATCAGAACTTAACTGCACGTGTTGAACGCATCGAAATTTTTTTACAGGATCAAGCAAGTTTTCAGATTTTAGTTCAACACCCTCGTCTGTATGAAAATATGCTAGGGAAAGAAGATAATCTTTTAATCTTAAGAAACCCACAACACGCCTTAATTGAGATTAATCCACTGAAAGTTGCTATTCCCACTATGGCGGAATCAAAAACCATTACCTTTCTGGATAATCAATCTGAATTTGCCACAACCCGTTTGGCTTATAAAACTGTTATTTTTAATAATCAACATTACCAACTGATTGCTGGCACACAACTTGATGAAGCTCAATCTACTCTAGATCAATATTTATGGAAATTGATTCTCTATAGTTTATTGGGCATTGTCATGGCAAGCCTGCTCGGACGTTGGGTCGGGTGGTATTTACTCAAATCTCTAAATAATTTGATTGGGCAAACACATAAAATTCAGGGCACTCAACCACATCAGCGAATCGAAACTAAAAGTACTACCGTTGAAGTTGAGCAACTCCGTTCAGCAATGAATGCGATGTTAGAAAAAATTCAAATTAATTATGATCAATTGGCACGGTTTTCCGAAGATATTGCCCATGAACTAAGAACCCCCTTAAATAATTTAATGGGTCAAACACAAATTATGCTCATGCAATCTCGATCACCCCAAGAACTGGAGCAGCTTTTATATTCTCATCTTGAGGAATATGAACGACTCAGTAAGATGATAAACAATATGTTGTTCATCGCTCGTTCTGAACACAGCGATTATATTATTGATAAAGAAAATATTGATTTATCCAACCTTATTTTAGAATTGGTGCATTATTTTGAATTCTTAGCTGAAGATAGACAAATGAAATTTGTTTTGGAGTTAGAACAAGGAATTCAAATATATGGTAATGAAGATTTATTAAAAAGAGCGCTATCTAATCTTCTAATCAATGCCATTGATTATGGATTCGAAAACCAAGACATTGTAATTACAACAAAATCTACAGCAGACTATGTCGATATTGAAGTGTTAACTAAAAATATTTTTATTGATAAACAGCATTTGAATCATTTATTTGAGCGTTTCTATCAAATTGATAGTAGTCGACATTCCAAAGCAAAAACTGGTGGTTTAGGGCTATCAATAGTTAAATCCATCATGATGTTACATAATGGGGAAGCAAATGCACATAATAGTCAACAAGGGGTTGTCTTTCGTTTAAGGATTAAATATTAAGCGAATATTGAAAAAATTATAAAAATAAGAATTTGATCTTGTGGATATTTTAGACCATCTAAAATTAACCTGAATCTCTTATTCTTGTTCCTAATCTACCAGTCACTCCTGTTGCTAGTAGGCCACTTTAATTAAAATTAGGTATTTCACTCACTGGATATATTAATGTTAATGGATTTGATGTTAATGAAATAAAGCCAAAACGCTGATAAAACTCCATCGCTTTTTGATCTTTGGCATGTATGACAACAAAATTAACACCAATAATTTGAGCAACTTTTGAAACTTGTTTAAGAGCATGTGCTAAAAGCACTTTTCCAATTCCTCGCCCCTGAATTGGTTGATCAACGGCAAAGCGACCTACAACCACACAAGGGAGTGGATAACGAGGTAATCGTTTAGTGAGAACAGCATCAACTACATCGAATCCTATAGAGGCACTTGATAGACAATAAAATCCTTTCACCTGTGTATCATCGTCATCAATCGCTACATACGTTTTACTTGTTCCTGATTTCTGATGTTGGGATGCGTATTGTTTTATGAACTTATTTAAATCATCTTGCCCACAATTAAATGATTTTTTTTGATGATGGGCTTGTAAAACCTCAATCTTCATCCAATAAACTCATTAAATTTTTCATCTCATCATTTGCAGGGCGTGGGTTTTCAAGCATGTTCATTAACATATCACGATCAGCATTATTCACTTTTAACTCATGATTAGATTTAAGTAATTCTTTTGCTCGTTCAAATGAGGATTGGATCATAAAGGAACTCACACTGAGACCCAATAAATTCGCAGCTTGTTCAATCACATTTTTTGCATCTACTGTTGACCGAACATTGATTCTTTCTGTTGCTAGGTTAGCCATATTTTTCACCAATAAGTACATCAGTTTGATGTACAAATTATAGCAGATTAAGGTAGTGCTTCAAGATTCAAATTTACATATTTTGTTTTGAAATATTTGAACAAATCTAGTGGCGCATTCTCGCTATTTTAAGGGCGAGTCAAGTCACTAGGAATTTAAAATATTAGATCACTTACAATTAGCTTAAATATATAATATAACTCAGTATTTTTATATTATTAACTTTATTTTTAGTCCAAAATGGTATAAAGTCTAAGCACCCAAATAGTAAATTTACTGATGATTTCAGGCGTTAAATTTCGAGCATATCCAACTCAGGAGCAGAAGTTAATTCTGAGCTAGTGGATGGGGTGTGCGAGATTAATCTGGAATGCTAAATGTGATGAAGATAAGTATTTTAGGAAATTCGCAAGCAAGTTTTTCCCTTTCAAAGAATATTACGCAACTCAAGATCAGAAGTATGCTCAGTTTAGGTCTAAAGAGCTAACTCCGTGGCTTTCACAATGCCCAGGGACAATTCTTAAAAATTCGAATGTGAATTGGTACAACACCCTTAAGAAGTCAACTAAAGGGGGGGTGGCCGACCAAAGCGCAAAGCTAAAACCGATAAGGGGAGTATTTACCTCACTCGTGATTTATTCAGTTTCGAGAAAGATCAATTTGGTAAAACTCGACTTCAAATTGGTGGTCATAAATACAATATTGGCTATCTGAACTTTAATAAACATGCTGAATTCAATGCACCTAAATCTCTTTATATTCGTAAAGAGCGTGGACAGTATTTCGTATCTTTCTGTTATGAAGATTCATTGGAAATTGATGAAATTAAACCAAGTGAACACTTGGATTATCTTCATGGTTTCACTCAAGAACAACTTAATAAAGTTGTGGTCGGTATTGACCGTGGTGTGGCTATCCCTGTTTGTACTCCTGATCAAGAATTTGATTTCAGCAAAGAACAAAAGAATCATTTATCCAAAGCTGAGCGTTATATTAAACGCTTGCAGCGCAAACTCTCTAAACAGCAAAAAGGCTCAAACCGTAGAGCCAAAACCAAACATCGTATTACGATCCATCACGCAAAGAAAGCCAATATCCGAAATGATTTCAACCACAAGACTAGCTATATCTTAGTTAATAATGAAAAGAATAAGGTCTTTATTTTTGAGAAACTCAATACTCAAAAAATGACGAAAAAGCCCAAGCCGAAAAAAGATGAATCAGGTCGATTTATCCCAAATAAGGCAAAGGCGAAAGCAGGATTAAATAAAGCAATCCTGAATATGGGTTGGCATATGCTAGAAACGTATGTGAAATACAAAGCCAAGCATTTAGGAAAAGCGGTATTTAAGGTTAGAGCAGCTTACACCAGTCAGGAGTGTGCTTCGTGTGGTCACACTCATCCCGACAATCGCAAAACTCAAGAAAAGTTTAAATGCGTGAGTTGTGGTCATACTGATAATGCGGATAAAAACGCATCCAAAGTGATAAAAAGCAGAGCTATAAAATTAATTATAGACACTGGAACGGTGTTGGAGGAGGATTTATTGTCTTCCTCTAGTGGGCGTGGAGGCAGTCGTAAGACGATTAAGACTAAAAACCCTAATTGCATTGTCGATGAAACGTCAAAAGAGATGATGACAACTTAGGTTGTTTTCAGAAACTCGTTGCTTTAGCTGCGAGTAGTTCATTAAGAATAGGTGGTAGGTTTACATAACAATACGCAAGTTATTTATGGATCGATTCGACTACGTTTCCCGTATACAAAAAACAGTGTATTCAAAGGCATAAATCACTAGGAGCGATTTGTAACCCGCGGTAAAATCTCATCTGCACGGTGCTAGACAAAATTTGTCTAGGAGAGTGGTGGCCGTCCAAAGTGTTGTTGCTACACTTATATAAGTGTTGTGATCCATCAAATGCTGGAACTAAACACCTAACACAATCGCAAATGAGTAGATTTAGTCCTACCCGCTTTGTTCGGTTATTATTAATATAAAGTCAAATTTGAAAACTGATATAAGCTTAAGCTTTGTGCATATGTAAAAAAAAACATTATTCCTGAAATTAAAAACATCAATATTATTATTACAGAGCTATATAATCGCATTCATTTACTGCTCAAATTTATTGGCCAAGTAGATTAACTTTGTTTGGTTATAATTACAATAAAATATATAAATCAGTCAGATAACTAGATTTTTAATAAGATAATTAAATATACATATAAAAAACGTGATTATTCCTGTTTTTAGGGTATAGTTAACTCAACTAGAAAAAAGTCTTGTTTCATTAAATCTCTCTTAAGTATCGTCGTTTTATTCATAATTCTTCGTTTTTTTCAGATTTTAAGTTTCATTCTTTATTATTTTCAAAGTTATATGCAGTCAATAAAATGACTAAAAATTATTAAAAAATTAGTAGGATTTATTATGTCAAACTCAAATGTTGTTAAAGGTACCGTTAAGTGGTTCAATGAAACTAAAGGTTTTGGTTTTATTCAACCAGAATCAGGTCCAGATGTTTTTGCGCATTTCAGTGAAATTGCCAACTCAGGTTTTAAAACCTTATTCGAAGGCCAACAGGTTGAATTTAGTATTGCTCAAGGTCAAAAAGGACCGAATGCAGTCAATATTGTTGCTATATAAGCACTAATACGAGTTGAAAAAGCACTACTCAGTGCTTTTTTAATTTTAAAGAAAAAGTTGTTCTTCCATATTGGAAAAAATCATAAAAATAGGATACAAATTGTTAAAAGTTAATGAATTAATTGCAAAATCTAAAAATGGTACTGAAATTATCGTTTCTTTAATTCCCTTAAATAAAATGCAGAATACACGTCAAGGTTTTAAAGAAATTGAAGTGGGTAAAAGAGTTCTGCTGGAATCTGGAATTGAGGTAGATTTAAATTTAGATGGTCGTACATTTTATACGTCTTTAAATCAATTATTTAAGCTAAATCAAAAAGTTATTTAAAAATAATATATTGCTTAATTAATTGAATAGCCGCTCTGCCATAATCTTGTTAAAGGTAAACTAATGTTTAAACAAAATCTAAATGTAAAAGACCAATTCGGTATCAAATATTCTATTCAGGCCACGGTTGAGCGCCATTTTAGTGCTAGCCAGTCTTGTTCCCATGTCAAATATATTACCGTGGATGGTGAAGATATTCGGCCCAGCTTTGAAATGTTTTTCCAAAGTACTTCTAGCGGAAAAATTTTCAAGATTATTTAAGTCGATGAACTACTCACAGCTAAAACAAAGCTGATAATATAAAAATATTTATATATATTATAGCTTTATATTATTTATAACTAACCCGAATCCTGTTTAAGCCAATGACCCCATAATCCGAATTATTGGCTTATTTCGATGGGTTAATTGATATGCACACAATGAAGCATAAATCCCTCCTAGAAATCCACAAACACTACGTGCTCTACTCGTCACTAAATTGTATTGTCCTTTCTATAGGCTGAATAATGTTTCTATTTTATTGCGCTGCTTTAAGTGATATTCATCTAATGCACAGAGTTGAACAGATTGCATGTTCTTTCGATGATAGGTAATCAAATCAATGCCTTGTTCTTTCAGTTTCCTTTTTAATTCCTGACTGATATAGCCACGGTCGGCATAGAGTTTCGCCTGTAAACCTTCAGCTAATTGTTCAACCATTTTAATATCAGCAACATGCCCATTGGATAATGCAGAACACACGATTTCACCAAATTGATTCATCACGATATGTAATTTACAGCCATAAAACCACCCCATTGAACTTTTACCTCGAGATGCGATCTTGGCTAATGATTTATGACGCTGAATACGCTGATTTTTACAGACAGGTAAAGTGGTTGAATCAATCCATAAATATTGGCTATGTTGAGCTTTCATTACAGCTACATGTAAAGCATGTAATGCTAATTGATGCATATTAATGAGATGAATCATGCGTTGATAACAGGGTAAGCTCTTAAATAAATGACTTTTATCCTGTTTCAACCATGAAAAAAATGCTTTGAAATTATTGAAGTGAGAATACTTATACCAAATGGCAATAAAGATGATTTCAGAGATACTCAGTTGTGCTTTTCGGATTCTTAAGCAGTGATTGCTTTGCTTTAGAAATTTCCAATACATTGCTTCAAATTTAAGAAAGAAATCATCAATTACGCAAAATAATTCGGTACTATTGAACATCAGGACTAGAGTTGTAAGTTTTGTGTGGTAACTCAACTGATGGCTCTAGTCCTTCTGTTTTTCAAGTCCATTTCTTATCCGCGATTCGGGTTAACTAATATAATAATTTTAAATTTCTAGTAGCTTAACTCGCCCTTAAAAGAGCGAGAATGCGCACTATATTTGTTCAAAATTTCAAAGCCATTCTTTGCTGTCATCTGCAACAGGCGTTCCATGCATCACATGCTGAATCATGGCATAGGCGATACTGCCCTTGAACGGAATTTCGGGTAACTGATCAAATTTGAAAAACTGCGCATCGCTGAGTTCATTTTCCTGAATTTGAATTTCCCCTGCGTGATATTCCGCCTTGAAGGCCATCATCAGATTGCTGGGAAACGGCCACGGCTGACTGGCCAGATATTGAATATTTTTGATCTGTAGCCCCACTTCTTCCAGCGTTTCACGGCGTACTGCCTCTTCCAAGGTTTCCCCGACTTCAACAAAGCCTGCAATCAGGCTGTACATCTGGGTTTTGTTACGAGCATTTTTTGCCAGCAGAATTTCATCTGTACCCCGGGTAATGATGGTAATGACACAGGGATTCACCCGCGGATACTGGTTATAGCCACAGGATGGACAGACCATGGCATACTGGCTGGCGTGCTGCTGGGTGGCGTGACCGCATTTACTGCAAAAGCGGTGATTACGGCGCCATTCCAGTAACTGTACTGCACGGCTGGCCTGTTCAAACTGCGGTCTGCTCCAGACTTGCACCAGTTGTCTGATCGGAACCAGCTGATAACCTTCCGGCACCGGTTCGTCTTCTTTCAGATCACGGGCAATGATCTCGCCATTTTCCGACAGATTCAGGTCGTGCTGCAGTCTTGCGACCTGCGGCAACTGAAAATGGTCATCCACCAGTAATTGCTGCTGTCTAAAAATATACGCTTTTGAGTGCATGCTCATACAATTCCCTGATTAAAAAAAATCCCATACAGAGGGGTGTATGGGACAAAACTAAGGAAGCTTACATGGAGTAACTTCTACTCAGATACTAGGCGCAAGCTGCCTGAATTACAACCATAATAATTTGTATCTTTTTGATTAAAATCACATAATTTTCACACCACCTATGCATTCAGGAATAATGCAAAACGAGTTTCATCAACTGGCTTTAGCACTATAGAGATGAATGTCCCTTATTACAGTGCTCATAAATTGCATGCGATGCCAGAGGATCATTTGGTCGAGTTGAATTGACTCAACATGCGGGCTGATCTTTATTTTCACAAAAAATTGAACTGTCTGGCTTTACACTGCGCTATCTTTCATCGGGTCTGGAATGGCTATGCGTTTCGGTTTAATTCTGGGTGACCAGCTTCATCAACAGCTTGCTACGCTCAAAGCACTGGACCGTACCCAGGATATGATCCTGATGGCCGAAGTTGTCGAGGAAGCCACGTATGTCGCCCATCATCCGCAAAAAATTGCCCTGATTTTTAGCGCCATGCGTCATTTTGCCAAAGAGCTTAAAGCTGAGGGCTGGCGTGTACGTTACCATGCTTTTCAATCCGGCAGCCGGATTCGTAGCCTGCTGGATTTCGTGCAGGCACAGCAACAGCTATTTCCCGTCACAGAATTAGTCATGACTGAATGCGGGGAATACCGCCTGCAGCAGCAGATCGAACAGCACTGGGGCCAGCAGCTGCAACTGCCGGTACATTGCCTGAATGACGAGCGTTTTTTCTGTAGTTCGGAGCAGTTCCGGCACTGGGCCAGCCGCTACCAGACACTGCGTATGGAATATTTTTATCGGGAAATGCGCAAGCACACCGGCTATTTAATGCAGGGACAGCAGCCTCTTGGACAACAGTGGAACTATGACAGTGCCAATCGCAAGGCCTGGTCAGGCAGTCCGCCATTGCCTGCACCACTCCATTCTGAACGCGATCAGATTGATCTGGATGTACTGGAACTGGTTGAACGCGAATTTTCCCGTCACCCTGGCAGCCTTGCCGATTTTCGCTGGGCCACCACACGCAGCAATGCCCTGCTTGCATTGGAGCATTTCATTGCCCACAGTTTGCCGCATTTTGGCGATTATCAGGATGCCATGGTTCAGGGCGCAGACATGCTGTTTCACAGCCTGCTCTCGCCTTATCTGAACTGTGGCCTGCTGCTGCCCAGAGAAGTCTGTGATGCGGCAGAAGCTGCCTACCATGCCGGTCATGCACCGTTAAATGCAGTCGAAGGTTTTATCCGGCAGATTCTCGGCTGGCGTGAATATGTCCGCGGGATTTACTGGCTGTATATGCCGGAATATGCCAGCCGCAATGCCCTGCAGCACTCAGCCCCACTGCCGAAATTTTACTGGACCGGCCGTACCCGGATGAACTGTATGGCGGAGTGTTTCCGCAATACCTTTCAGCACGCCTATGTGCATCATATCCAGCGTCTGATGGTGACTGGCAATTTTGCCTTATTAACTGGTATAGACCCGCAGCAGATCAGCGAGTGGTATCTGGCAGTCTATGCCGATGCCTATGCATGGGTAGAACTGCCGAATACGCTGGGCATGGTGATGCATGCCGATGGCGGCTTGATGGCCAGCAAACCCTATGCCGCTTCAGGTAATTACATCCATAAGATGTCGGATTATTGCAAGCACTGTAGCTATAATGTCAAAACCCGCATCGAGCCGGACAGCTGTCCGTTTAACAGCCTGTACTGGTATTTCATGATCCGGCATGAAGTGACATTTCGCAATCATCCACGTATGGGCCTGATCTATCGGCAGCTGGATAAACTTAAAGATCGGCAGCTGATCATCAGCCATGCTCAGCAGCTTCTTAGCCAGATCAATGAGTTATAAACGATGAAAAAACAGCATCTCCCTGAAAAAATCTGTATCCACTGCTTGCGCCCTTTTACTTGGCGCAAAAAATGGCAACGCTGCTGGGAGGAAGTACGATACTGTTCTGAACGATGTAAACGTGAGTCCAGACGGCGATCAAAATCAAACACTTAGAAACGCTTGTATTGCCGTGAACAATAGGCCCGTATCACATCGGGTGAACGCAGCTGCAGATGCTTGGTTTTTCGACCAGTCACGCGTTCACGCCACATTTTAAAGCTACTGGGTTTCATATTTTGCCGCATCAAGCGGATCACCGCCGCTTCATTCAAACCGAATTCACGTTGAATGGCTTCAAATGGGGTTCGATCCTCCCAGGCCATTTCAATAATCCGCGACAGGTCCGCTCCCACATATTCAATTACTCGACGCACCACAGGCCCCTGATTGTTTTCATTCTTTAAATAAAATTTGAGAGATAAGATTTAAATTTATCTCTCTGCGTGTCTTGGTCAGATGAAACTGGCCAAATTCATCCTAATCCTAAACAACGGGAGATGAATATTTTGTGATTTTTCAGGCGATTCTATTTTCTTTCAGTGCTGCACGGATTTAGAGGTCAACATGTGCCGCAAGTACCTACTACCAAAGCCTATGCTCCCGGTTGTTGTTAATGACATCCCCTCTATCAGACGGTATGCTGATGCTAAAAACACCTTGGGGGAAACTGTGCTCGAAATTATTGCTCAGCTCTGTGGCGGGATGGGTTTATTCTTGATTGGCATGATTTTAATGACCGACAGCCTAAAAGAGATGGCTGGTGAAACCTTAAGGGTATGGTTGACCAAATTTACCAGAACACCGTTGAAATCACTATGTTCTGGTATTGGTCTGACCTTGATTGTCCAGTCCTCTACAGCCAACACACTTGCGACTATCGGTTTTGTCGGAGCTGGAGTCTTGAGTTTTACCCAAGCGATTGGGGTGATTATTGGCGCCAACATCGGAACAAGCAGTACCTGGTTGGATGGCGGATTTGCTGGGGGGTAAGTTTTCTATCGCCACTTTTGCCTTACCCATGATTGCTGTAGGTGCGTTGCTCAAATTGTTAACCCATGGTCGGTTGGCATTATTCGGTTTTGTGCTTGCAGGTTTTGGCCTGATTTTCTTTGGAATTGAGCAATTACAGCTTGCGATGTCAGGTCTTGCTCAACAAGTCGATTTGTCTATTTTTCACTATCATTCATTTGGGCAGAAGCTGTTTCTGGTCTGGATCAGACTGATCATGACGGTGCTACTGCAGTCTTCCAGTGCAGCTATTACGGCGACTTTAGCTGCTGTGGTGCCAGAGTATCAACAAGATAAACAGCGCTTGACCTCTTTATTACGCATGATGGTTTATATTCGGGTTCTGCGTAGTGATTTGGAAGGTGTTCCCTATGCACTGGCTATTCGAACCCAACCACAGATTTATCAAGTGGCTTTAGATTTTTTAAATATTCTAGAGCATTATGTCAGCCGTCCGGATTTTTTAGAAAATGCTGAAAAGATTGAAAATTTCAAGCAGGAACTGGCTAATCTCAAACAGTGGAGTGATAGCATCGTGCCGTCTTGCGTGAGGAAGTGATGCAATATGCCACCTTGAATCGGTTGAGTGCAGCCAGAAGCTTAAAACTGCTTGCTGCAAAACGCTGGCTGGACCGATTAATCGCCCATACCTAAAGATTATCCAAGGTGCTGGCCGAACGTTAACAACGAGAACAGCCCTGTAATGGTTTTTGGGTATGGGCAATGTGAAGGTTGGGCTAAATCCCGAAGGACGAGGTCATTTGGCTTGACTCGACAATTACAAACTTAGTTCTGTACACTCAATTTGATCATGCAAATACTGTCCTGTCATATCCTTGCTGTTTTCGCATATGCATGGCTTGATCTGCTCTTTCGATGACATTTTCCAGTGTTTCATCGTGTCCGACTGTGATTACACCAATAATTGCGGTGATATATATGGCTTCGCCATTTTTTTAATAGTAAATATCCAGAGAACTTTGGTGCAACAAAGCCAATACAATATAAAACTATCTCTTTTTTTTGCGTCCGCGCATTCTAATTGGGTCGGTAAAACAATCGGTAATTTTATAATTTTTGAAAAGGATAAATAAAATGACCAAGCAACAGCACCCCAAAGATGAATCGGAATCTAAAAGAGCTGAAGAACAGACAAATCAAGAGGATCTTCAGCCACAAAAGAATCCTAAAGATAAATCTGATGAGCATGAAATGCATAAATCAAGTCACTATCATCAGCACCATGATACAACAAGCAACTATAAGCAACCTCATTGAGTCGGATTTTATCAAATGGAGCGTAAAACTCTGTCCTTCAGGGCAGAGATATAAGCGACACGACATGAAATGTCGTTGAATTTTTTTAAAATCAACACCTTTAATTTAACATGATCTAATATAAGCCCATGAAAACACTTAAATTATGCATAAAAGACAAACATTGCAAGGTGCTAGACCAATTAGCATCTGAGGTGAACTTTGTTTGGAATTATGTGAATGATTTAAGTTTCAAACACCTGAAAAGAACAGGTGACTTTTTCTCAGCATTCGATATGGCTAAATACACAAAAGGGACTTCAAAATTGGGTGGTTTGCATAGTCAAACGGTGGATGCAATCAGAGAAGAATATGCTGGTAAAAGAAAACAGTTTAGAAAAGCAAAATTAAAATGGCGTGTGAGTAACAAGAAGTCAGCAAGACCTTCACTTGGTTGGATACCATTTAAGAAATCAGGGATAAACTATGCTGATGGCTATGTGCAATACGGCAAGCAGAAATTTAACCTATGGGATAGTTACGGTATAGGCAAATACAGCGTTAGAACAGGCTCATTTGTTGAGGATAGTCGTGGGCGCTGGTATGTGTGTCTTGTTGTGGATAGCCTAAAGCTGAGAAACCCACCGCCACCAAAGCGATCGGGATTGATCTGGGCTTAAAAGATATAGCCACCTGCTCAGATGGTACTGTGACTTCAAATCCTAAATTCTATCGAAAATATGAAAAGAAATTAGGGATTGCTCAACGAGCAAGAAATAAAAAACGTGTACGTGCATTACACGCCAAGATTGCAAACTGTCGTAAAGATCATTTGCATAAAGCAAGCACTCTGCTTGTGAAAGAAAATGCACTGATTGTTGTAGATGACTTAAGTGCGAAAAAGCTGGTTAAAACCAAGATGGCGAAGTCTGTTTTAGATGCAGGATTTTCAGCACTTAAAGCAATGCTCAAGTATAAATGCGAGAACGCAGGGGTATTGTTTGAAGAAGTCAATGAAGCCTATACCACCCAGATCTGCTCGTGCTGCAAGAAAATATCAAGCAGTAGTCCGAAAGGTAGGATTGATCTTGGAATGAGAGAATGGACATGCCAGAACTGCGGTACAGTCTGGCAGCGGGATTTGAATTCCGCCCTGAACATACTCGCGCTTTGGCATGAGCGTCTCGCAGGAGGAATCCCCTTGCTTTAGCTGGGGGAGGATGTCAATACAGTAGAAGACTGAAGATATTCAAAAATTTTAAAGACAAAGCTGCACAATATTTTGGAGTATGCTCGCATACGATAAAAAATGGAAAAATTGACCAAGACCAGATTTGGAACTTGACTATAATGATTTACAGGCTCTACATGCTCCGAGTCAGTCATCATTCGGCTGACCCGGATTAATCAAGTCAGCTTATTCTTTATAAGTCTGCGTACTGTAGAGTTCAACAGCTAAGCGCTTCAGCACTTTTTCATTTTTTGCATAATCCAAGAAGGCTTCAGCATAATCCAGTCCCACCTCTACACGACGTTCACCGGTGATATTTTTAAAACTGCTATAAAAATCTTGACCATCTGCCAGAAAATTAATGGTAATCACCTGATAGGTCTGGTCTGGATTTAAAGCTTCATAAATTCCTTGTGCATTGCGAACTTTTAAGTTGGATATCCGTTGACCTTTGGTTTTTGATAAATCTACATCCCACTGCAGTCCACCCGCATAAGGATAACTGCCGGTATTATTATTATTTACCACTGCATCCATCGCATCTTCAAGTACATTTTTAATTTCTAGCCCAGTTGCCTTCAACTGCACCAATGTGTTTTTAAATGGCAATACCGTATAAATTTTCTCTACAGAAATATCACCTTGGGGAAGATCCACCCTGACACCACCGCCATTTTGGATCGAGATATCGGCATTAAAATACTTTTTACCCTGTTGCAAAAATGCTTCAGCCACGAATTGTTGCACATCACCGCCATGCTGATTGGTAAAATCTGATTTGTTACAGATATCCCCTAAGCTGGAACGTGAGGTATCTTTTGTCGTTCCTGGTACACGACGCAGGCATAGATTTTCCTGGGCATTCGCAACAATTTCCTTGCCCAATAAATTTTTCGCGGTTTTATAAGGTGCTAAAATATCTAAAGCTGCAGCATCAGGCTGCACAATCCGCAGGCTATTACTGTTTTCAATATCTTTTTTAATTGCATCCAATTCAGTAGCACTCAAGGCTGGAGCATCTTTAGCGCTGCGCTTAAAATCATCTCCAATCAATATATTGGCTTTACCCGTACATGCTTCAACTTTTCCGTTGGCATCAAAATTTACTTTTAACTGGCCAACCATATAAGCATATTGCCAGGCTTGTACCACACAAACCGGATCACCCTCTTTATTTTTTAGGGCCGTTGGGTAAGCACCTTCCGGGCTGAGACCATAGTTTTTCAGCTTTGCATCGGCCAGCAGGGTATGCGAATCACCCCCCACAATAACGTCAACACCAGACAATTGTGCAGCCAGTGCTTTATCCATGCCGTAGCCTAAATGAGACTGTACAATAATTTTATTAATGCCTTGCTGTTTGAGCTGATCAATATAGTTTTGTGCAGTGGTTAATTCATCTGTAAAAATGGTATCTGCATTGGGACGAGAGGCATTCTTGGTTTTATCAGCAATCGTTAGACCGATTAAGCCAATTTTTTGCCCTTCTTTGTCCATAATGGTATAAGGTTTCACCAGATCAGTCTGGTAGAGTGCTGAGGTTTTTCCAAACTCGACATTGGCACTTAAAACTTGTGTTTTATTTTTACAGCGACCTTTATTATTCAAGAAACCAATAAATTTTTTTAAGCCTTCATCCGTATTATCAAATTCATGATTGCCTAGCGTTAAAGTATCGAAACATACTGCATTCATGAGATCTGCTTCGGCTTCACCTTCTTTTAAAGTAAAGTACAAATCGCCAGTGATGGCATCCCCTGAATGAATTTTTATCGGGTTTTTCTCCGTGCTGGCTAGGCTATTCATCAGTGCCGCAACTCGTGCAAAACCTCCATTTGAAACCTGGATTTGCTCGCGATTACCTGCAGAAGTTTCCAGCAGTAATTTGGTACTTTCTTCATCCAAATGTGAATGGCTGTCGTTAATATGCAATACATTGACTTCCAGCGGTTGCGATTGAATGATCGGTGTTATATTCGTATTGTCTTTACTATTATTACACCCAACTAAAAATATACTGGAAACCAATAAACTACATGTGATACCTGAATATTGAATGCTTCTGTTTTTAAAGGCCACGGCTATCCCCATTTGACTATAATTTAATCACATATCATGTGGGACTATTGTTTAAAATTCATGAATTTAGCTATTTTACCCACAATAAAATAAGGAGAAATTTTATATTTCTCCTTATCGATTAAATCAACACAAAAATTCTAAAGCTCCTAGCATAGAGCTATTATCGCCACCTATCATTTAAGAATGTTTTGATGTGATCATATCCATGCAGCCGTCCGCTGTATGTCTTCAGTTTTTTTAAATTGATACTTTATTCAATTAACTCAATTTACGTCTGCGTAGAGTGGAAACTAAAACCAGCCCGGCTAATGCAAAAATTGACCACAATCCCATGCTGCCAGCGCTTATTTTGCTGCTATCCGGATGATTTGCTACATTTTCATTCAGATCCATATCGACAATTACAGGATCATGATCGGAAGAGCGGAATGCATCATCGCCATAGAATGCTGCGATTTGCTCTTGTATTTTATATTCTTCATTATAATCCAAGGCTGTCGGTTCATCTGCATTGATGTGCCATGCAAAAGCACGCTTCACCCTTGGATATAAGTTCGCATCGGCAATGGCATGGTCTAAGTTTCCTGAACCGCCATTTCCATTAGCATCACTCGCTACACCAAAAATATAGCTATAGGCTGCTTTACCCTGACCAATTTTTTCATCATTCAGTAAAACCTTATAATTGGCTTTTTCAAATGCCAATATGGGGTCCTCTTTAGCATAGCTATTCATGTCACCGACCAGTAAATAATTGGGGTTATTGACTTTGGTCGGATTCGTTGCAATCCACTGCATTAATTTTTGTACTGCTGTTAAACGTGTCGCGTTCCAGCAGCCCTGACCATCACCTTGATCGGCATCTAACGAAGTTTTATCATCAGGACAATTGCCTTTAGATTTTAAATGATTCGGTACAATGGTAAAAACTTTTCCACCAGATAAAGCTTGGAAGCTTTGTGCCATCGTTACCCGGTTCTTTTGAGTCTGATCATTATAGACCGCAGGCTCTCCTACGGTTTTAACGCGCTTGCTATTATAAATAATAGCCACAGCAATTGCATCTGTACCCAGTTTGGTCATCTTCGGTGGAATGATATATTTCCAGTCAGTACCTAAAGCTTTGGTGAGGTAAGCGACTGCACTTTTTTCATCATAGCCATTGTTTGCAATTTCCATTAATCCATAAACATCTGCCTCAATTGCTTTTAAAGCACTCACAATTTTTTGATGCTGCTTGTTAAACTCGGATTGTGAGGTTGCACCGCGTTCTGTAGGAAAACCTTGTGCTGTCCCATTATCATAATTTAATACATTAAAAGCAGCGGCACGAATTTGTCTGGACTCTTTTGCGGGTACCGTTGTTCTTAAATTTGCGTATTTCATGATTTCCGGCGGTGTTTTATTTAAAATAGGTTGAATACGCCATGCATTGAAACGATATTCCAGAATCCCTTCAACATTTTTCAACTGATAACCACTTCTTAAGGTGTTTAATGCACTGAAGTTTTGCGGCAGCCATGGGGCTCTATTTTGATTGTTATAGCCATCATCCAGGATAATTTTTGACAATAAATTTTGTTTGGCCAAATTGACGGCCTCAGGTGATTTGGCTGGATATAAATTGGTTGGAATATATAAACGACCCAAGCTTAAGGATAGCTCACCATATCGCCCATAATTATAATTCTCACTGACTGTTAAGGTCTGCGGTATTTTGACCCGCATTCCTTGATATCGTTTAGGGCTATGACCTTCTGTATCTGTCAAACTTGAGAAGGGCAATTGTAAGGGCGTAGCACTAACCAGGTTTTCAGCTTGTTGATTACAAGTTTGAATATTACTGCTGAGTTGATCGATCTGTAGCTGGTTCTGATAAGAAGTGAGACGACCTTTAAAAATAGCCTCCTCACCTACTTTTCCACCAGTCACTGTACTACTTGCGGGTAAATATACAAAAATGGCATTGCTTAAGCCAAGTTGAGCTTTACTGTCTGGAGTTTGAATATAAAACCCGGAAAAGCCATTTTGGTAACGATAATCAGCAGTAATGACACCACGAATGACATATTGCTGATTGAGTGCAGCGGTTTGCAAGTCTGCAATAGGAGTATCGGACGTACTACAACTGATTTCAGCCAAGGCAGATTCAGTATCGACTGCACCTAAGTAACTGTTGAATGCATTTCGGTCAGACCATTTAGACCATTGGCTTTCTAACTCAAATGCTGCTGCAGGATCGATCGAAGTGACATTATTTGAAGTTTTAGTACGTGACAAACTATTTTGATAACTACTAAAACTGACTCCCCAACCAGTGCCTGGATCTTCCCCCACTCGACCAAAACGATCTATGGGAGTACCTTTATATAAGAGTACTAATGCATCGTCTCCATTAAATGCAAGTCCTGCCACTTGATTGACTTTAGTACCAATTTCCGCCTGTAACTCTGTACGGCCAATAATGTACTTTGCTTTACTTGCCAATGTACCTTGTAATGGAAAAGCTGCTGACTGAGTGGTTGATCCATTGCTAAATTGCTGAATTTCATAATCGGCTAAATTTACTGTACTACCATCAGGATTATAAATTTCTAATCCTTTACGGTTAGAGGAACCATCAATATATTGACTGAACATGAGTTGTGCATAGCTTGGAAATGAACAGCCCAATAAAGCCAAGCTGAGACATAAGGTATGCGGTTTTAAAGTCTTCATATTTTTTAATGTTTGTTAAAATTTTGAATAGACTAATTTTTGTACATGACATGGTTATGAATAATTGATGACAGTTTTGCTAGAAAAAATATAAGGTGCTGTTTTAATTCAGTAAGCATCGAGTAAAGCACCTCCTTAATAATACCTCCTATTAGCCTGATGTAAGTCCCCACGTATTTTTAAGTGGGGACTTAGTCCATGATCATAAAGCTTTAGCAGCGATTCCTGTTGCCAAAAAGTGACCAACATACAGCACCCAGTTCAAAATCAGTTAGGGACATGTAGGTTTGAAATCTTTATGCAACAAAGCTTCTCGCAATCAGAAATCATGTTTAAGGCCGCTCAACTGATAATGCAATGCCCATTCCACCACCAATACATAAGGTCGCCAGTCCTTTTTTCTTGTCACTGCGTTGCATTTCATGTAACAGCGTGACCAGAATTCGACAGCCTGAGGCTCCAATCGGATGGCCTAAGGCAATCGCTCCACCATTGACATTGACCTTGTCCATATTCAGATCCAGTTCTTTCGCCACCCCTAAAGCTTGTGCGGCAAAGGCTTCATTGGCTTCAACCAGATCAACCTCCTCCAAAGACCAGCTTGCTTTTTCTAGCGTCTTTCTCACAGCATTTACTGGACCGAGTCCCATCACTTCCGGTTCAATACCAGACATGCTATAGGCTTTAATTTTTGCGAGTGGCTGTAAACCAAGCTCTGCTGCTTTATCGGCACTCATCACCAGTACGGCTGCTGCGCCATCATTAATCCCCGAAGCATTACCTGCAGTCACAGTGCCATCCTTTTTAAAGGCTGGGCGCAGCTTGGCGAGACTCTGTTCATTCGTTGCGGCCTTGATATATTCATCACGGTCAAAAATTAAAGGATCACCTTTACGTTGTGGCACTTGCACCGGCACAATTTCTGCGTCAAATTTCCCTTCTGCCTGTGCTTTGACTGCATGCTGCTGAGACGAGAGTGCCAAAGCATCCTGATCTTCACGGCTAATCGACAGTTTTTCCACAATATTCTCAGCGGTCATTCCCATGTGATACTGGTTATACACATCGGTCAGACCATCATAGACCATGCTATCCACCAATTGTGCATTGCCCATCTTCTGTCCGTTACGCATCTGGATAATATGGGCACTTTGTGACATCGACTCCTGACCACCTGCCACGACAATATCGGCTTCACCAGTGGCAATCGCCTGTGCGGCTAAATGAACAGCGCGCAGTCCCGAACCACACACCACATTCAAGGTCGAAGCGGGTACTGAAACCGGAATACCCGCAGCAATTGCCGCCTGACGTGCCGGATTTTGTCCCACACCTGCAGTTAACACATTCCCCATAATGACCTGATCTACCTGTTCTGGCTTTACTCCGGCAGCATCTAATACCGCACCAATCACCACTTTACCTAACTGCGGTGCACTGACGCTGGCCAGGCCACCCAAAAAACTTCCAATCGCAGTACGTTTTGCGGCAACAATCACAACTTCTTTCATTTTAATTTCCTGTTTTTTAACTTACATCTTGCTTAATACTCCTGCCCTCATACGATTGGCAGGCAGTGAGAATGCTTAAATGCTAAAATAGACTGACCTGTACATAACTGCCTGGTGCTGCTTCCTTGACCGGATAGGTTGCACTACCTAATGTACGCGCCGGAATCTGATCGCCGGTATAAGGTGCGATCCATTCCTGCCAGCGTAACCACCAGGATTCTGGATGGAACTGGGCATCTGCCAGCCACTGTTTCGGATTTTCATAGGGGCTATTATTGGTATAAAAGCCATACTTGTTGCGGTTTGGCGGATTGACAATGCCTGCCACATGTCCAGATTCACCGAGGACCAACGTGCTTTCACCCCCCAGATAGGTAGACCCTTTAAAGCACGTATCCCATAGTGCAATATGATCTTCCTGTGTCGAGATAAAAAAGTTCGGTGTTTTCACTTTCGACAGATTCAAACCCACACCATTCACCTTGATCTTATTCGGCTGGATCAGTTCATTATTCAGGTACAGATTGCGTACCAGGAAATTGTGCACATGTGCGGCAATGTTGGTGCCATCACTATTCCAGTACAAAATATCAAAGTCGGACGGATGCTTGCCCTTCAGGTAATTTTCAATGTAATAGTTCCAGTACAGGGTATTTTCACGTAACAGACTAAAGGTCACCGCCAACATGCGGCCATCAAAATAGCCCATCTGTTGGTTCAAAGTTTCAATCCCTTGAATGACCGGCTCATTAATAAAAGCACCCAAACTGCCTGGATTGTCAAAGTCCAACATGGTTGCCAGATAGGTTGCACTCTTGACGGGATTCTTCTGGCGTTTCGCTACATAGTATGCCTGCGTCGCAGCAAGCACCGCTCCGCCGATACAATAACCAATGGCATTGACCTCTTTTTCTCCGGTCACTTCCTCAATGACACGCATCGCTTCAACCGTACCAGACTTAATCAGGTCCTCAAAACGCATATCCTTTTGCTCAGCCCCCGGATTACGCCAGGACATTAAAAATACGCTGTGCCCTTGCTGACGTAACCAGTTCACAAAAGAATTCTGCTCACGTAAATCCAGAATATAGTATTTATTAATAAAGGGCGGGATAAGCAAAATAGGCGTCTGATATACAGTTTCAGTGGTCGCTTCATACTGTAACAATTGAAAAACCGGATTTTCAAAGACCACCGCACCCGGCGTATAGGCCAGATCTTTTCCCAACCGGAAAGAGTCATTATTGACCATGCGTACGGATAGATATTTACTACTGTTCATGATATCGTCATGAAAAATTTCCATGCCACGCACCAGATTTTGCCCGTGTTCCTGTACTGTCTGATGAATCACTTCCGGATTGGTCCACAAAAAATTGCCGGGAGAAAAGGCATTCACCATTTGGCGGGTGAAAAAGTGGATACGGTGACGGACTTTATCCGGGATGCCTTCGACCTCATCCAGCATTTCTTGCACCAATTGACTGAAATGCAGATAGGACTGGGTCAGGAGATCGTAATTCGGTTCTTGCCAAAGTGAATCTTTGAACCGGCGATCACCCGGCTCAGGTTTCACGATAGGTTGGATATCCTTGTTGACACTGCGCAGCATGATATTTTGGTAAATCTGCATCTGACCGATCCACCATTTGCTCTGCATCTCGATCAAGCGTGCCGGATTTTTGGTTAATGCCTGAAAGAACAGGTTCATATCTTCACTGTTGACTTTGCTTAATGCATCATTGAGCGGATTATCGCCATAGTAAAATTCTTGCACTTTCTTCCAGATTTCTTCATGGACATCGAAAAAACGCTGGACGTTCTGATTAAACTGAAAAAGATTCTGCTGCATTGCACCACTCCGCATACTGGGTCATTCCTCACTTTCCTATCAGGAATGGAATCGAAAAACGGGGAAGTGATCTCCACTTCCCCGCTCGCTAGTCTTCAATCTTCATTAGAGTGTTAACCGTTATTTATTGTTCGGCATCGATTCGCTAACTAACTTGTCAAACTCGGCTTTAAATTCAGTGGCCAAGCTTGCCAGTTTTTGGCCATCGTCAATCATTTGCTGGCTGAGTTTGCTCATGGTTTCCACTTGCTTCATGCCACAATTGATCATACTTTGCATGTCTTTGACTTCACTGTTGGCAAAGACTTGCGATAATGTAATATCCGCATAATGACGTGCAGCATTGAGCTGTAAATTGGTCAGATCGGCAAAGTTTTTCGCCACCAGACTGTTAAATTTTGCATAAGGTTCAAACATATTTTTGTACTGAGCATTCATGTTTGAAAAGATATCACCGTATAGCATGTTGTATTACTCCATTGATTTATAGTGCTTAAAATTTAGTTATTGTGAAAAAAACAAAGAAAAACTGACTCAATAAGTACAGGACTTATTGCATGTATAAACCGCCATTGATCGATAAGGTTTCACCCGTAATATAGGTGCCATACTCACCGACCAGATACATAACTGCCGCTGCAATTTCTTCAGGCTGGGCAAGACGATGCAAAGGAATCTGCTCTTCAATACTTTTGATGACCTCTTCCCGCATGGCAGTCACCATCGGTGTTGCCGTATAGCCCGGGGCTACAACATTCACGCATACATTCGAACGTGCACCTTCCTGAGCCAGAGCTTTGGTAAAACCGATCATGCCCGCTTTTGCGGCTGAATAATTGGCTTGACCAAACTGTCCTTTCAGACCATTGACCGAACTAATATTGACAATGCGTCCCTGCTTTTGCTCCAGCATTTTATTAAAAACAGGATGGGTCACGGTAAATAGTGTTTTTAAATTGGTATCGATGACCTGTGACCACTGTTCGAAGGACATTTTCTTAAATGTTGCATCGCGCGTGATGCCTGCATTATTCACCAACACATCTACACGACCTTCAGCCTGTATCGCATCCTGGATCGCGCTCGTCGCATCAGCATGATGGGTGAGATCCGTTAAGACAAAACGGATGTCTTCGTGTTGGAAACCCTCATTTTCTAGCCACTGCTTTTCCCGGTCTTCCTCTCGAGGCACAACCGTTGCAATCACTTTATAATTTGCCTTTACCAGCTGACGACAAATCTCACTACCAATACCACCGAGTGCCCCTGTCACAAATGCGACTTTTCTTTCGGACATATCTTTACCTTTCGCAAATCGAAAAAAATGGTTGAGTGAATCCACAAAGATTCTTTGGAATCTGGACTTAAATTAACCCTTTCTATGTTAAGGCTCGATTACAGGCGATCGATTTTTTATGAGCAAATGTAAATGGCGCTAGGTTTGAATAACTGCAAAAAGAAAAACTAAATAAATAATGCAAAAAAATCACTAAAAAGCATAAATAACATACACTTAAATAATATATAAGGTATATTTTAACAAATCTGTAATGTAATGTCCGCAGAATGTTAAAGTTGAATAGAATTCAATTTTAGCCTTTTATTAATACAATAATTTTCTGATCTAATGTACTGAAAATCAGTTTGTCTCATTTAAGGGTTTTATGAATGTTTATTCAATTGATTTGAACCTTGTTATCTAATGATATAAGAGCCATAAATGACTGCTTTAAATGTGCCTTCAAATTCTTCCATACATACATTAAAAACTTATATTAATCGGGACTTTTCCTTACTTGAATTTCATAAGCGAGTATTGGCACAGGCTAAAGATACTGAATACCCTTTACTTGAACGACTAAATTTTTTAATTATTTTTTCACGAAATTTAGATGAATTTTTTGAAGTACGTGTCGCGAGTTTGATACAGCAATTTGAGCTGTCAAGCAATAATAAGACCAGTCCAGATAATTTATTCATCTCAGAAATACTGACGACTATTTCTAAGCTTGCACATGAGGCAGTCGAGGAACAATATAAAATTCTGAATTATAATATCTTGCCTCAACTTCAAGGCAATGGAGTTAATTTTATTCAGTATGGCGACATCCTTCAAAAACATAAAGCATGGATTAAAGATTATTTTCATCATGAAGTTCAACCTGTTGTAACCCCCATCAGCCTAGACCCCGCACACCCTTTTCCTCGTTTAGCCAATAAAAGCTTAAACTTTATTGTCACTTTGGAAGGCAACGATGCCTTTGGACGAAAAATTGATTTAGCAATTGTTCCTGCACCTCGATCATTGCCAAGATTAGTTAAATTGCCCACACATGTTTCTGGTGAGGCTGAGCATTACATTTTACTTTCCGCGATCATTCAGCAACATATTCATGAATTATTTCCAGGGGTGACCACCACGGGGTGTTATCAATTCCGTGTAACACGAAATGCTGACCTCACCGTATCAGAGGATGTAGAAGATTTAGCAATTGCTTTAAAGGGGGAACTCTCATCCCGGCGGTTTGGTCGTGCTGTCAGACTTGAAGTGAATAAAGATTGTCCTGAAACAATTACTGATTATTTACTTGAACAATTTGATCTTGATCAAGACCAGCTCTATCTGGTGAATGGTCCTGTTAACCTGGCCCGCTTTATATCGAACTTTAATTTACCAGAGTTACGTTTCCCTCCCTATGTACAAAAATTACCGAAAGTGTTGTATGGCAAAAAATCCATCTTTGAGGTATTAAAAACCGAAGACGTTTTATTACACCACCCTTTTCACTCTTTTGCTCCGGTCATTAAGTTGCTGAAAGAGGCAGCCCGTGATCCACATGTATTGGCCATAAAACAAACCCTTTATCGCAGCGGTGTAGACTCTGAAATCGTGCAGGTCCTTGCTGAAGCGGCACGGAATGGCAAGGAAGTTACTGCCGTAATTGAATTGCGTGCACGCTTTGATGAAGAGTCAAATATCGAAGTTGCCAATCTATTACAAGAAGCTGGCGCGGTTGTTGTATATGGGATTGTCGGCTATAAAACCCACGCCAAAATGATCCTGATTGTGCGTCGTGAAATAGATAAAATTAAACGTTATGTCCATTTAGGCACAGGCAACTATCATGCGACCAATGCCAAAATCTATACTGATTATGGCTTACTCACCAGTGATGCTGATATTTGTGAAGATGTACATAAAATCTTTCAAGAATTAACCGGTATGGGAAAAACCATAAAACTGGAAAAACTTTTTCACGCGCCATTTACCCTACATTCACAATTGCTTGAACTCATACAGCAGGAAATTAAAAACAGTAAAGCAGGAAAAAAAGCGCAGATTATTATTAAGGTAAATGCATTAACTGAACCTCAACTGATTCATGAACTTTATCAAGCCTCACAAGCGGGTGTACAGATCGATTTAATCGTTCGTTCAATTTGTTGCTTACGACCCCAAGTTGCAGGGCTCTCCGACAATATTCGTGTACGTTCCATCGTCGGACGTTATTTGGAACATACCAGAGTGTATTATTTTTATAATAATGGTGACAGCAAACTGTATTGCGCCAGTGCGGATTGGATGGGACGTAATTTATTTTCTCGCATCGAAACCTGTTTCCCGATCGAGAATAAGAAAATTCGCAAACAAATTCTTGAAGAAGGATTGAATAATTATCTCAAAGATAATCGGCGTGCATGGGAATTACAAGCCGATGGAACCTGGATACAATGTCAGCCTGGTAATGGACAGGCAGTCTACATTGCCCAGCAACAATTAATGAATCAAGTTTTTTAACGAAAAGTTGCAAGTTATTGTATAAATGACAATCACTTGCAATGATTTAAATTTATTTTAACCAAATTGTAATAATACAATCCTAAAGTAAAACTCAAGAGGGAGTGAGTCAATTACATGAATGATATCAGTGTTAAAAAGATCAACAAATTAATTGAACAGTTCGAAGAAGAAGGCAAAAAAGTAGAAGCTCTTGAAATAGGCTATAAAACTTATGCCATTCTTATGTCTGATCAGAAATTTGCAGATAAAGTAACCAAATCAGCAGAAAACGCCAAAGAGCGACTTTATAAGAAAATAAAAATCAAACTTATTCCCGAGAAACATCATTTTAAAATAAAGTAATAATTACAAAATATTTAATGGGTCTGTAAATCATTTTTTGTATTTGCTCTTGATCAATTGCCAGATATGACCTGACACAGACCCAATAAAAATCTCACTGTCAGGATCGGCTTTGAGTGAGTACATACTTCAAATACCACATGTGTGCTGATTTTAGCTGAACGATCAGGTATAGGTGTACTCTCGACCGCTTTCTTACAGAGTTGTATCTTATGAGTGGTGTACACCCTGCGCTTAAGTTGCTGTCGAACGATGATTTTCTATCTGGCTCACGGCATCATCGACACTTTGTGCATCATAACTAGAGCGGGGGAATAAAGGACTATTCACATACAATAAAGTTTCTGCGACTGAACGGCGTACGCGTGCCAATTTCAGCTCAATCCCCTCCTCTTGCAAATGCTCAGCCAGCAATAACAATGCTTCGATACTGGTACTATCCAGGCTTGGACATTCTTCAAGATTTAAAATCACATGCTGATAATTTTGCCCAGAAACCTTCTTTAGAATCGCATGACAGATTTTTTCTGCATTGGCAAAAAACAGGGGATGATCAGGTCGTGCAATTAAAATAGCATCAGGTGCTACAGCTTCAGGAAAACGGTTGATATCAACAAAATCATGCCCGCCATTGAGACGTCCAAGCCAGGCAATTCGAGGAACAGAGTAGCTTTTCAATAACATTAAAATGCTCACCAGCACCGCGATCAGTAACCCATTGAGCACACCAAAAATAATCACTGCCCAAATTGCAACAATCGCCAGCAAGCGATCTTTATGCCAGATAAAATACTGTTTAAATGGTGCAAAACGGATATGCCCACTGACCGCATACATCACAATACTTGCCAAAACGGGTTCAGGAATATTGGCAATATACTGGCGAAAAAACAGCAGAAAAATCACTACGGCCAGCGCTGCCACCCAGGCCGATTTTTTGCTTCTTGCTCCTGCAGACTCATTGGCTGAAGTCGCCGAATAGCCTGCACCAACCGCCATTCCCTTAAACAGTCCTGAGCAGATATTGCTCACGCCCAATGCAATCAGGTCACGATTTGGCTGGATTGCATCATGGTATTTTAGGGCCGAGGTACGAATTGAAGTATAAGATTCGGCATAAATAATCAGTGCAACTGCCAGTGAAAGTTCTACCAGTTGCAACCAGCTATTCATATCCAAATGGGGTAAGTGAACACTCGGTAAAACCAACTCAAAATGCCCAACAGAACGGATTCCCCATGCCTGGGTATAGCCCATCACATTGAAACTAATGCCTAAAATAATCAGCAACAAGGCCACTGGAATAGTTTTATAGCGCTGGGTTAATTGCAAAGTGAAAAAGGTACAGAGTCCCATGATCAAAGCATGCCAGTTCCAGTTCGAATAGGCTTGTAGCATGTCCCACAACTGACGGAAAAAATCACTATGCTCAGGATGTACCTGTAATACTAAAGGAAGTTGTTTCAGCACAATGCTGAGTGCCAGGCCAAAGGAAAAACCCTTCAGCACAGGTTTTGCAATAAAATGGGTCACATCTCCAAGCTTAAATAACCCTGCGATCACCAGTAAAATGCCTGACAGAAATACCAGCGCATAGGCCAGACCTGCGCGTTCAGGCGAAGAAAACATCACTATGGTTGCCAGACTTGAACTCATGACTGCGGCAGAAGATGAGGTCGCAGAAACAATCGCAAAACGACTATTCCCGATCAGACCATAAAACACTAAACCCAGCACCAGTGCCACCAAACCACTTTGCGGTGGCAACCCCACCATATTGGAATAAGCGACTGCTTCAGGCAGCAGCAAACCTGCGATAGATAAACCTGCGATCACATCAAAAATCGGGAATTTTTTAGCAACGGTCATACATTTGCCAAATCTTGTACAGTCAATGAAATAATCTGGCAAGGAATGAGAGCATCTTCATCATGCAGATACACAGCACAGAGTCGGTGATAGCCATCAGCGATAATTAAATGACGCTTTCCTAAATCACGAACCAGCAACAAAGGTGAAAGTGCTTTGCTCTGCTCAATTTTGCTCAAATCACGTGCCACATGAAAATTGTGCTCATCAAGCAGCGGAAGCTGTGCTGCACGAAAAATATCTTTGGCTTTAAACTGAGTGATGGTTTCGACTTGTAACTGGCTCAGCAGTTTTTCAACCTGTGAAGGAGGCAACAATAAACATAAATAAGAACTCGCAGCAGGATAATCATGCGATTCTGGCTGATCGCGCCATACAATTGAATGTTTGGGTTTTTTATTATTACTATCCATGGTTTCAGCTTTCTTACAATGCCTATAAATCATCTGACAGCATAACAAATCATTCAAATAAAAGTCTGTAAAAAAAGAGGTTTTAATTAGGACTTGATTACCCATAAAAACCAGGCATGATAATCGGCACAGCGAAAGTTGAACACGGGTATTTTTATCTCATGCGTTCTAAACAAAGTCTTTTTTTAAATTAAATGAAAGCCGTCATATGATAATAAGCATCTCAGACAGAGATGCTTAGATAAATTTGATTTGAATCTAGTATTAAGAAAAGTCCAGTTCTTTTTCAAATGCTTTTAGTTCAAAACGAGCCATGGCTAAATTTGATTTAGAACGATCTAAAACAAGATAAAGAAATAAATTTTCATTGCTTTCAAGCGGGCGAATCAGGTGATATTGCTTGCCTAAAGTAATTAAAATATCTTCAATATCATCATTTAATTGAAGTGCTCTGGCTATTTTACGTTTCGCGCGTATGACTTCGGTATTGCCTGCTGCAGCAAGTTCTAAATCTATGCCGGTTCCTTGAACGGCTAAAGCTAAACCACTTTCACTATCTACCAATGCTGCTGCAATAAAGCCATCCATCGCAGTTAAACTGTCTAAAACGATACGAGCCATATTCATTTCTACCTTAAATTAAGGGTTTCCCCGGAAAAATATTGATTTAAAGACCTAGTTTTTTACGCAGTTTCATAAAAAAACTGCGCACTTTAATCATCTGACCTTGATCAGTTGATTCATTGCTGCTCATGAATTTCGCTTCATGAAAGTCAATCCATGAACCCATTTTGAGCATATCGGTGAGTGCAACAAAACTGATGATTTGTTGTTTGGGAATGTTTAATTGATTGATTGCAGTTTGAATCTGAGCGCCCTGAGCAAAACATGTCGCAATTTTTAGTAGATTTCGACGTTCATACCCGGGCTCAAACTTTGGCCAGATCTGCAATTTAAAATATTGATTGACATGAACCTCTGGAAGTTCGATGTTGGTAGAACAATAGGCCTTCTGCCACAACCAGCTACGTAAATCCTGAGCTTGTGTATTCTTCAGCATCTCTTGCACAAACTGATTCGTGGCATAGGTTTGATTCAGACTTTTGTCAAAACCAGTCATTGGATGATCAGAATTGACCCAGACGCGCTCAGTCATGGTGTCGGCTAGAGCCAAGAACCCTTGATGATCGAATAACTGGATAAAACCGTTTCGGGCTAATAGGCATTGATCAAATACGGTCGAGATATCAACAGATTGTTCTACAGTTGTATCGGGCAGATGAAGATGATCATCCGGTTCGTAATCAAAGAATTTTTCTTGTAACCACTCACGTAAATGATCTAACTGGGTTACAGGATAAGATAAGGTGTCATCGACAATCATGCCCTGTTGTTCAGGAATTTTGATCAGACGCAGGTACTGTACATGAATCTGTGAGAGAATTTTTTGAATGCTGGATGATGCAAAAAAGGCATCATTCACCATCAGCAGGTCAATATTTTTTTCAGCGATATTGACCCAGCGTACCTGTACTTCACGAGGAACAGATAACAATATTTGGCTTTTAAGCTGGTCAAGTACATTCAGGCTCACCCCGAACACAGCAATATTCAAAAATGTTTTCATTTTCTAACCGTATTAAGCCAGGTGTGACTACAATAAATAATTTAAATTCATTTAAATACAGTGCATTACATGAAAATTAATCAATCACGTATTTTCATGGAGCTAATCATCTATGCATTTATTTTGGCTAAAAATTCTGAGGTTTTCTTGACTTCATAGCGCATTTGCCCCATCAGAACATCAGATGAGCCTACTGCTACAATCAGCATTGGATAGTGGGCATGTTCTACCCCCGTTAACACGACATGACCATTCTCTGCATCGAGAGAAAGCATCTTACAGCCGATCAAGTTGATTTCTGAAATGAAGGCCGACACCATCGCTAAGATTGAGCTACTGACTGCCGCAATTTTCCCCGTATTTTCCAGCTTTTTTTTACTGGCCAAAGCCAATTGAAAACCGTCAGAAGAACACAGCATGACAAAATCGAGGCCGCTCACGTTATTTAACAGTTCATGAATTTGCATACGACCAGTTTCAATCAATGATTGAGGAATCTGGCGCGAAAGAGGATTGATATTCACTTCGATTTCATCCTTTAAAGCATAACCATGCTGCGAGTTTCAATAGCAGCAATTAAGACTTCCACCATCAGCAGTACATCATCTTTTTGTCTGGCATCGACCGCGAATATGGGATAACTGTAGTGGTGTAAACTCATCCAATCCCGATAAATCTTGAGGATCTGATCCTGTTGTTGATCGAGATGAGTAATCCCAATCACAATATTTTCACTATAGCCTTGAAAAGCATTGAGATAGGTTTGCAAATCTTGCAAACGCTCTGCACGTGAATGATCAATTAAAATACCGATACCAATGGCGCCTTTACAGACAATAGACCACATAAAATCAAAGCGATCCTGACCGGGAGTGCCATACAGTCCGATTTTGGTATCATCTTCAAGCACGATTTCACCATAGTCGATTCCTACCGTGGTGGAATATTTGCTATGCCTATTTATGTCAGTATTCATGGCTTCGGTTTCTATGACCGGAATGTCAGAGAGCGCTTTAATGGCTGCCGATTTTCCAGCGCCCATACTTCCGCCAAAAACAATCTTGTATTGCTGTAAAATCATATAGATACTCGTTTTATCAAGGCTGAATAGATTTATATAAAGTCTGTTTGACGGTTTTCTACTTAAAGCAGCCAGAATTGAACAGCATATTTAAATCATTCGTTTGGACTGTCGCTGGAACCAAGCAATAATGATATAAAGTTGCCATAAGCCGAAATTTAAAAATTCGTCATATGTTGGGAAGTGAGCTTAGGCTTTGGAGTGTGAATAAACTGTGAATTTATTTGATATTTCACACATTAATGTGACTTTTATATGCTAGAACACATTTAAAGTATTGTTATTATCACTAATAAAAATTTTTAGTTCATAAGGCAGACCACCTACCTTAGTCTTCTAATAGATTAATCTTGTACAGCCTGATCTTTAATCAGGCTGGCTATATAATTCCCCCACCACTGCATCATTTCAATACGTTGTACAAGATATTCAGCATGATTATAGCTTGCCCGTGTTTTATTTTTATCCGTATGTGATAGTTGCGCTTCAATCCAATTGGATTGAAATAATCCAGATTCATTTAATATTGTACTAAAAGTAGAACGTAAACCATGTGCAGATAGTTCATCTTTATCATAGCCCATTTTTCGAATGGCTATATTCAATGTATTAAAATGCAGAGGTCTATCTGGATAACGGGGACTAGAAAATACATATTTTTCACCATGAGACCAGGCTAAGGCTGATTTTATCAGAGTCATTGCTTGGTCTGACAAAGGAACCAGAAAATCCGGAATATCATGGCCTAAAATGACTTTCCGTCGGAACTGTTTGATATGCAAAGCCGGTATTTTCCAAATTTTATTATCTAAATCAAAATGATGTGGTTCACAAAGTATAAGCTCAGCACCACGAACTCCAGTATAAAGTTTAAATAATAAGGCTTTTTTTATGATTGGATCCGTATTTACTTGACTCAATCTGGTGATAAAATTAGGTAAATCTTCTGATTTTAAATAAGGATAATTTTTTTTAATTTTAGTTTTTATTAATATTTTATTTAATCCGTGAGCAATATTATATTCACAGTAACCCATTGCCACAGCATAATCATAAATTTGGTTTAAATAACTGTAGGCTTTTTTAACCGGTTCCTTGACATGACGGGCTTCTATATTTTTAACGATAGTCACTAAATCATATCGTTTCACTTCATTAAATGGTATATCTCCTAAATCAGGATAAATCTCATGATTTAAACATTTTTTTGCCAATTGAATAACACCACAACGGGGTTCATCTTTAAAAGAGTTTTTTATTTTAAACTCTAACCATTCTTCGCAAATGTCTTGAAATGTTTTTATATTTTTTTTATGTACTGTTTCATTTTTATAACCATTAAATTTATATTCATCCCGGGCGGTTCTTGCCTGTTTTAATGACATGAAAGGATATTCGCCCAACTTCACTCGCGGACGCTTATTGCTACCTGCTACTGAATAACGATAACTCCAAGATTTACGTCCATTCGATTCCACCTTCAAACTTAAGCCATCGTCATCTGTAAGAAAATAAACTTTCTCCTTGGGCTTGGCCTGGCGTACCTTCGCTTCCGTAAGACTCATAAATTTAAACCCAACCACTAATGACACTGCAAATTTTAATTATAGCAAATTTAAGCAATTTTTATGTGATGCGTATCATACGCATCATACTATTTTTTAATTTATTGTTTTTTATTAATTTAATTTTTAATATTTCATTTTTAGTCACCAGCTTAAGTACCAATCATATTACTTGCAAGATATCTGAAACTGCTGCTCTAGGAATTTAATGCCGAGAAAGAGTTAAACTAACTAAATTAACTTGATCAGCGAGTTTTTTATGTATCCAAATATAGCCCCCAACGAAGACAATAAGACAGTCAAACGGTCAGGCAACAGGACTATGATATGAATAGAACATTGGGAAAGGATCACTGAATTCGACAACCGCTCTAGGGGCATAATGACTGCCTAAAACCTTGGACGGCTTTAAAGCCGCTTACGATGTCACTTTCTGTGAAGGTCCAGCTAGATATCGCCAAATGGAGATTATGAATAAGGCGCTGGATCTTAGCCAACCAGCGATTGTCAAACTGGGTTCTCGGCAAGTGGAGCTTTCTGTACCAGTAGCTGATGAAATTGTGATTTCGATTTCTGAGAGGTTGTGCACCAATTTAATCAGATCGCAGATGATCTGTTGGCTGAGTAGATTCGATCAGAAACGCTCCATATGATTCAAAGCCGGATTGAACAGAATATTGATTTATTAAATGCAAGATAAACACCTGTATGAGGATAGATAGAAATTTTATCCTTCCCTGTATGTTCCTGTGGCTTAAAAATCAGTCTTGAAATATGACTAAATTTTGGAAAATTTTAATTTTAAAATAAATGGGCCAAGATCATTGCAAATGACCAGATGGGGAAAAATCTGTCTATATAATTGTATTTTTTACAAAAAAAATCATTTAAAACAAAAAATTAATCAAATAAACCTCAGTAACCTTGCAAGATTTAAATCATGTTATCGATGAGATCATAAGATGGAGATGATGCATCTCCATCTTATGAGAGTCTATTAATACTGCGTTTGACCTGGAATCCAGTTGGTTCCAGCAAGTGGTACACGAGCCATTGCCGCCGCCTCGACATTCAGCGCCACCAGATCTTCCGGATCCAGATTGTGCAAATGCGATTTACCACAGGCACGTGCCATGGTTTGTGCTTCCAAGACCAAAACACGCAGGTAATTGGCCAAATGGCGTCCACCTTCAACTGGATCGAGGCGTTTTGACAGTTCTGGATCCTGGGTCGTAATTCCTGCAGGGTCACGACCATTTTGCCAGTCATCATAATAACCCGCCGCTGAACCAATTTCTTTCAGTTCCTTGTCTAGACGCGGATGGTTATCCCCCAGCGCAATCAGCGCTGCCGTACCAATCGCTACCGCATCTGCTCCCAACGCCATTGCTTTCGCCACATCGGCACCTGTGCGGATACCGCCAGAAACAATCAGCTGAACCTTACGGTGCATGCCCATTTCCTGCAAGGCTTGTACCGCTTGCGGAATGGCAGGAAGAATAGGAATACCGACGTGCTCAATAAACACTTCCTGGGTAGCTGCGGTACCGCCTTGCATGCCATCCAGCACGATCACATCTGCACCCGCTTTCACCGCCAGTTTTACGTCATAATACGGACGGCTGGCCCCGATTTTGACATAGATTGGCTTTTCCCAATCGGTGATTTCACGGATTTCGGCAATTTTAATTGCCAAGTCATCTGGACCCGTCCAGTCCGGATGACGGCAGGCACTACGCTGATCGACACCGACTGGCAAAGTACGCATACCTGCCACACGTTCTGTCACTTTCATGCCCAGCAGCATACCGCCACCGCCGGGTTTAGCACCTTGTCCGAGTACAATTTCAATCGCATCCGCTTTACGCAAATCATCAGGGTTCATACCGTAACGCGATGGCAAATATTGATACACCAATGTTTGCGAATGGCCACGTTCTTCAGGGGTCATGCCACCGTCACCGGTGGTGGTAGATGTGCCAACCATAGAGGCACCGCGGCCTAAAGATTCTTTGGCATTGGCAGATAATGCACCAAAGCTCATGCCGGCAATCGTTACAGGAATTTTTAAATGAATCGGTTTTTTGGCAAAGCGTGTGCCCAGTACCACATCGGTACCGCATTTTTCACGGTAGCCTTCCAGCGGGTAGCGTGACATGCTTGCACCGAGCAGCAGCAAATCATCAAAGTGCGGCACTTTACGCTTGGTACCACCGCCACGGATATCATAGATGCCGGTTGCCGCTGCACGCTGAATTTCTTGAATGGTTAAACGGTCAAACGTTGCAGATTCACGTAACACGGGTTCAAATTCTTGGATAGTTTGAGTCATGATTGATTGCTCCATTATTACGCTTGATTAGTATGCAGATGCATTGTCGACTTTGAAGTTGTACAGTTGGCGTGCCGAACCATAACGTTTGAAAGAAGCAGGATCTTCATCAAATCCGGCTTTAGACAGCAGTTCTGCCAGTTCTGCCAGATGTTCCTGACGCATTTCTTTTTCAATACAGTCTGAACCTAGAGACTTCACCGCACCTTTGACATAAATTCTGGTTTCATACAGCGAGTCGCCCAGCGCATCGCCTGCATCACCGCAAACCACCAGACGGCCAGCCTGCCCCATGAAGCAGCTCATGTGTCCAATACTGCCGCCCACCACAATATCTACGCCTTTCATTGAAATGCCGCAGCGTGCCCCAGCATCCCCTTCAATGACCAGCAGACCGCCATGCGCTGTTGCGCCTGCTGCTTGAGAGGCATTGCCTTTGATATGCACTGAACCTGACATCATATTTTCAGCTACGCCTACCCCAACATTGCCGTTGACGATGACATGAGCTTCTTGATTCATGCCGGCGCAGTAATATCCGGCATGGCCGTCAATGGTGACATTCACAGGGGCTTTAATGCCAACTGCAATATTATGCTGGCCGCCTGGATTGCTGACTTTCCAGTCCACAATGCTGTCGGTCAGTTCTTTGCTATGCAGGGCCTGGTTTAAATCACGGATGCTGTCTACGCTTAAATCAAATTCATCTTTTAAAATTGAAGTGCTGATTTTTTCTGCAAATGCTGTATTCATAGGGTTATTCCTGTTTTCTATTCTGGTTCATTCTTAGGCGGCTTGATCTGCACTGCGTTGCCAAACATATAAGGTGGCTGGTTCTGGTTCCCAGACTTTGGCTTTGTCAATATTCGGCAATGATGCCAAGGCTTGATATTCGGAAGCCATGGCCACATAGTCATCCGTTTCCGCCAGCACGGCCGGTTTGCAGGCAATCGGATCACGGATCACGGCAAAACCGTTTTTGGTGCCAATGGCAAAGGTAAAGAAACCGTCCAGATCGTCCAATGCATTGTTCAGTGCTTCTGCCAGAGAATCCCCTTGCTGTAAACGCCAAGTCAGATAGCCTGCAGCCACTTCGGTATCGTTATCTGTTTCAAAGCTGATGCCTTCACGTTTTAACTCTTGGCGTAAACGGGCATGATTAGACAGAGAACCGTTATGCACTAAACACAAATCAGCGCCGGTGGAAAATGGATGACTGCCTTCCATGGTCACTGCACTTTCAGTGGCCATTCGGGTATGACCGATAATGTGACTGCCCTTCATATTCGCCAAACCAAAACGCTCAGAAATTTCGACTGGCAAACCCATGCCTTTAAGAATTTCGATGCTTTGACCGACACTCATGATCTTGAGCTGCGGGGCAATTTTGCCAATCGCTGCGCGCACTGTTTGTTCATCCGATTTTGCTTTAATGACTGCAGCCGTGGCATTCTGGAACCAGTCCATATCGGTGTTCAGTTCTGCTTTCAGTGCTTCTGCAAATGCAGACCAGTCAAATTCATCTTCAACTGACTGTAAGGTAAGTTTGACCCAGCCCTCAGACACTTCGTCACCATAAATGGCAAAGCCTGCGCTGTCAGGGCCACGCCCGGTCATTGACTCCAGCATCGGTTCAAACAGTTTACCGAGTTGTGATTCCAAAGCTGGATTTTTTAAGTATAAGCCTACGATTCCGCACATAATTGTTCTCCGCTAAATGCTCTTTTTAATTCATGTCCTAGGGACGCTATGGGGTGAAAATAAAGTTTAGAAAAATTCGGTATAGCGCTGAATTTCCCAATCTGAAACATGGCGGCTGTATTCAACCCATTCCATGCTTTTTTGCAGGATGAATTCGTCAACAATTTCAGCACCGAGAGTTTCTCTAAACAGCGGATCTGCTTTTAGAGCCTCGACAGCTTCTTTCAGGGATTGAGGCAAGGTGCCAATACCGCGTGCAGCAATTTCTTCCAAACTCAAGGTATACAGGTTTTCATTGCATGCAGGTGGCGGGGTCAGTTCACGTTCAATACCGTCTAAGCCGGCAGCAATAATCGCTGCAGAAACCAAGTAGGGATTGCAACCGGCATCCGGCAAACGCAGTTCAATACGGCCATAAGGAATACGAACCATGGCAGAGCGGTTATTTGAACCATAGGCAATAAATGCCGGTGCCCAGGTCGAACCTGAAAGGGAGCGACCCACCACTAGGCGCTTGTATGAGTTCACAGTTGGGGCACAGAAGGCACACAGGGCCGGACCATGCTCAAGCAGCCCTGCAATAAAGTGATAGGCCATTTTTGACAAGCCCATGCCTTGCGGATCACTGTCATCATTAAATAGGTTGCTGGATTCTGCACTGCCTATCGACAAGTGGAAATGCATGCCATTGCCGGCACGTTTCGGGTCTGGCTTGGGCATAAACGAACAGACCATGCCCAAATCATGGGCAATTTCACCTGCTGCCATACGGAAGAACGTGAACATGTCCGCCGAGTTCATGGCATCACTATAGGTATAGTTAATCTCAAACTGGCCATTTGCATCTTCGTGGTCAATTTGATAAATATCAAAACCGACTGGAATTAATGCCTCGGTAATTCGTTCCAGGAACTGGCGTGAACGGGATAGGCCTTTATAGTCATAGCAGGGCTTGTCCAGATTGTCTGACTCATCGACTGCTTTCAGTTTGCCGTCTTCACCACGGCGGAACAAGCTGAATTCAGGTTCCAAGCCGGTATTGAGGGTCCAGCCTTTAGCCGACAGACGCTCAACTTGCTTGCGCAGTACATAGCGAGAATCGTAGGGATGTGGTTTGCCGTTGACATAGCCCTCACAGACCACACGGCCATAACCTGGCTGCCAGGGTACTGGTGTTAAAGAAGATAAATCACCTTTCACCATAAAGTCTGGACCATGCGGCTGCATCCCCATCCCTGAAATGGCAAAACCGGCAAAACCTACCCCTGCACCTTCAATGGCTTTGAGACCCGAAATCGGTACAGATTTTGTTTTTGCTGACCCATGAATATCGACAAACTGAGCCAATACATATTTTAACTGATGATCATCAATGACTTTCTGTACTTCTGCACGGTACTTGGGCTTACTAATGATGTCCTGTTCTTCTTCAAAGAACTCTTTTACGATGGCCTGCTGGAACATATTTGACATACTCCCGATATGACAAAAAATGATATTTGGCTCGAATAATGCACAGATATTTGATTCAATGTATTATTCAACAGAAGAAACTTTCTTTCCTAAAGAGAAAGCAATTCCCTTGCCAACTTTTTTAGATCGGTTAAAAAATTTGTGCTTGGGGCCTAAAAGCCTTAATATTCCTAAAGAGAATAAAAGTTTCATAAAATAATACTTTCATTCCACATCGGGGCTGCTTTTTAATTTTGATTAAGAGTCAGCAGGATTTAGATTCAAAACAGTGCGAGTTGATCCATAATGAGACAAAACAAGAACAGCCTTAAACTGGAACAGTACATTGGCATTCAAATCAAACGTTGCCGTCAGGAACAGGGCTTGAAACTGGCGGAAGTGGCGCAGACTGCTGAAATCAGTCAGGGCATGCTGAGTAAAATTGAAAATGCCCAGGTCTCGACCAGCCTTGAAACGCTGAGCCGTCTATGTGAAGTACTGGGAATCCCCTTATCCACCTTATTCAGTCAATATGACCATCAGGAAAGCCGGGCCATGATTGTGAAATCAGGCGAAGGGATGGAGGTGGTGCGTCGCGGTACCGAAAAAGGGCATACGTATCACCTGCTGACCCATTCCCGCGGGCCGCGCAAAAACTTTGAAGCCTATTTGGTCAGCATGGATGATGCCAGCGAAGAATTTCCTACCTTTGCCCACCCGGGAACAGAGATGCTGTATCTGATTGAAGGTGAAATCATGTACCGTCATGGCGATGAAGTGTTTCATATGCAGCCAGGTGACTGCTTGACTTTAGATGGAGAAATTCCGCATGGCCCAGAACAACTGATTAAAGTCCCGATCCGTTTGATCTCCATGGTGAACTATGGGGATAACCAGGCCGAATAAAGCGGCGCTGTTTTTATCAAAAGATGGCATTGCCATCTTTTTTGCTGATACGCTTCGCAAAAACCGTGCGGTAGCGTAATCAAAGTTTATCTTGCCCTCCCCTTATTGCTCTTTCGCCATCTCAACAGTTCCATCTCCCTATCAACAGCCCCCTCCTTTATGACAACATCCCTAGACTGTTGCAGAGATCAAAATTCAACTCTGGTATAAGAATTGCTTTGCTTAAAAATAAATAAATATTCCCAATAAGAATATATTATTGCAACGCATTGATTTTGGGATATTGATCTTTACAGCCTAGTAAAAAAATCCGGAGTACAACCTATGTGGGTAAATCATTTAAAAAGAATTGTCGTAGCGAGCCTGCTGCTGCCAGGCTTGGCCTTTGCAGGTGAGACCGATCTGGACAGCGCCTCCACCGTATGGATGATGCTGTCGACACTGCTGGTGCTGCTGATGTTTGTTCCCGGCTTGGCGCTGTTTTATGGCGGTATGGTCCGCGCCAAAAATATTCTGTCTATTTATACCCAGTTTTTTGCTGTGGCAGGCGTGGTTTGTGTATTGTGGCTGACTGTGGTTTATAGCATGAGTGCAGATAAAACCCATATGCAAGCGGGGGTAACCAATCTCTATAGCTTTGTTGGCAGTTTAAATAAGGCCTTTCTGGTGGGTATTGATGAAAATACTCTGCTGGGCGGTGTACCTGAATATATTCTGATTATTTTTGGCATGACCTTCGCGATCATTACCCCCTGTCTGGCCATAGGTGCTTTTGCTGAACGCATGAAGTTTGGTGCAGTGGTGTTGTTTTCTGCCCTATGGCTGGTTTTGGTATATGGACCAATGACCCATATGGTCTGGGGTGGTGAAGGTGCAATCATGCACACCTGGGGAGTTCTGGACTTTGCTGGCGGTACCGCGGTGCATATTAATGCCGGCGTTGCCGCCTTAGTCGGCGCAATCGTATTAGGCAAGCGTAAAGGCTGGCCGGCTGCACCCGTTCCCCCGCACAATGTAGTCTATACCATGATCGGTGCAGCATTTTTATGGGTGGGCTGGTTCGGCTTTAATGTCGGTTCTGCATTCGCGGTAAATGCATCGGCAACCATTGCCATGATGACCACCATGGTGGCGACCTGCGGCGGCATCTTAGGCTGGATGGTGATTGAAAAGATGCATACCCATCATGTCACGGCTTTGGGCCTGGCTTCAGGTGCGATTGGCGGACTGGTGGGCATTACCCCTGCAGCGGCTTATGTCGGACCTTTTGGTGCGTTGGCGATCGGCTTTATCACCGCCATCTGCTGTTTCTATGCCGTGACCAAGCTGAAGCATAAAATGGGAATCGATGATGCCCTGGATGTCTTTGCCCTGCATGGCATAGGCGGCATGGTCGGCTGTATGCTCACCGGTATTTTCTGCATCCCGCAACTGGGCGGCAAAGTGACCGACATTTCCCTGCTGAACCAGTTGGCTGCACAGGCAGGCAGTATTGTACTCACCGTGATTTATTGCGGCGTGCTGACCTGGCTGATTATGAAGTTGGTCGATAAGACCATCGGTTTACGTGTAACCCCGGAACAGGAAGAGCGCGGTCTGGATGTCAGCGATCACAACGAACGTGCGTATAACAATTAACGCCGCGGTCCGCTTTCAGTTGATAAATTAAAATTTCATTTCAGTCCATTTAAAATTATTCAACTTCACCAAGCAAATGCTTCAGGGTATTTGCTTTTATTTTTGCAAGTACAATGCTCAGACGGGCAATTCCCATCTGCTTTCTCGGGGTAAAAACAGCTGACCATGGCTAAAGAGCTACTTCTTTTGAGATATAGACGCCCTAGCTTGAAAATGATTATGATAGATCGTTTAACCGCAAATTAAGTAAAAATATATATTTGAAAAATAATAAAATAATTATTAATTAAAGACTAGTGGTATAAGAATTGCATCTTGAATCATGAAAGAAATATTCCCTTTAGTAATACCAATTCCCACCAAAAAATGGGCAAGCTAATGTAAATCTATATTCATGAGATTCAGGAGCAATTCATGATAATGAACAATGTGAAGAAGTTACTCATGCTGAGTGTACTGCTGTCGCCTAGCGCAGTTTTCGCCGCTGAGGGAACGATTGATGGACCTGCCACTGTATGGCTCATGGTTTCTATTGTTATTGTCCTGCTGATGTTTATTCCAGGACTTGCGCTGTTTTATGGCGGTATGGTCCGCGCCAAAAATATCCTGTCTTTATTTACCCAGTTTTTTGCGATTGCCGGTATTGTCGGCATTTTATGGGTGGCCGGAGTATATAGCCTGGCAACCGATACCACCAATATGCAAGAAGGCGTTTATAATCTGAACAGCATTGTCGGTGGTCTGGATAAGCTGATGCTGAAGGGCATCACCGCAGAAAGCCTGGCAGGTGGCATTCCTGAATATATCTTGATTGTGTTCCTGATGACCTTTGCCATGATCACGCCGTGTATTGCACTGGGTGGTTTTGCGGAAAGAATGAAATTCCGGGCAACGGTTATTTTTTCATCTCTGTGGATAGTGCTGGTCTATGGCCCAATGGCCCATATGGTATGGGGCGGCAAAGGCGCACTATTCCATAACTGGGGAGTATTGGACTTTGCCGGCGGTACTGCTGTACATATTGCAGCCGGGGTCACGGCATTTGTTGGTGCCATGGTGGTGGGCAAACGTAAAGGCTGGCCTGCTACGCCGATGCCGCCGCACAATGTGGTATTTGTGATGATTGGCGCAGCATTGCTCTGGGCCGGCTGGTTCGGTTTTAACGTGGGTTCGGCTCTGGCCATCAATTCTTCAGCCGCACTGATTTTCATGACCACCATGCTGGCAACCTGCGGTGGTATTGTCGGCTGGATGTTTGCTGAAAAAATGTATTCCGGCCATGTCACTGCCTTTGGTCTGGCTTCAGGTGCCATTGGCGGCTTGGTCGGCATTACCCCGGCGGCCGCTTATGTTGGCCCTTTTGGTGCAATTGTGATTGGCCTGCTCACCAGTATGGCCAGCTATTACGCGATTATGATGCTAAAGAAAAAGCTCGGCGTAGACGATGCGCTGGATGTATTTTCGTTACATGGCATTGGCGGTATGGTTGGCTGCCTGCTGACCGGCATTTTCTGTATCCCCGAGTTGGGCGGCAATGTTGAAGGCATTTCCCTGCTCCCGCAATTCTTGGCACAACTGGCCAGTATTGCGATGACCTTTGCCTATGTCGGCATCTTGAGCTGGATCTTGCTGAAAATCATTGATAAAACTGTGGGGCTACGTGTTACGGCAGAACAGGAAGAGCGCGGTCTGGATGTCAGTGATCATAACGAACGTGCCTATAACTAAAGGCCGTATAAAATCAAGTAACAAGGGCTTAGGCCCTTGTTTTTTTATGGCTGCTTGGGATAAACATCGCTTTGCATCATTTGCATACATGACTATACTGCCCTTTGGGGATTAAATCCCTACTGTCCATCTGCGGATTTTAACTGTGGGGCGCCCTCTCAGCGGGTTAAACCTGTACTCTCCTCGCTCATTCTCTCTTATGGGAAAAACAGGGATAGATAGCGCTAACGGCTTCCTTTCGGTCATTTTCCCACAACACGTCTTTGAGATTGCATGATGCAATGCCGAGTGCTCCAGCACTATATATGGCTGAACATTCCCAAAAAAACCACAAGGATAATTCTCTATACAGGGTCATCATTATAGGGAAATCGGGTAGTGCGATCATGTATCCATGGTGACAAGAACAAACGGCGAATTTCGTCCTATCAGTTTGAAGCATTTAAATTTTTTCTTGATCAAGACGATGCTTGGCTAAACGACAAAGGCTTGAAAGCATAGCACTGGCAAGGGATGGCTGTAGCTTTTATGATAAAGGTTTATTGCTGTCCTGACGCCAGCACATAAAGCAAATGGCTGCCAGCTTACGCTAACAGCCATTCAGGGGGATTGCAGTTGGGGGAAAACAGAATTGTTATTTATGCAATGCTGAGCAGCCCGTCAATACCGACAGCTTGACCATCAAATTCCGCAATGGCATCCAGCAGGACATTCCATAAATACAGTGCAGAGGCCCGGTCACACAAGAGATTTAATTTCGGCGCTTGGGCATCGCTGACATTCATCACCACAGTATTAATGCGTGCCACTGAGGTCTGTGCAATTTGACCTGCAGCAAAAGCCTCTGCGGACAAATCGACCGCACACAGCTTAGCCATGATCAAAGCCACAGATTGCCCGGTCAGTTGAATCCAGGCATGGCTGTCTTGACGCGGCAGCAAATAGTTGGCGCGGTCACTCAGCACCCAGCTCTGTTCCAGTGCGGCTACACTTTCGCCAAAATCCTGTATTGCACCCAGCACCAAATATTCGGTCGCAGACAGCCGTGCCACAATGCTGCCATTAGCCTGATGACACAATTTGTTGGGTGCATCCGGCAATGTAAAACCGGCTGCAGTTAAATAGCTGGCACTGTCGGTTCCCCGGAAACCGACGCGTGGCATATTGGTTAAATCCACCACTGCACATTGCTGAATGCGGTGGGACTCACCGCCTGCAAGAAACATGCGTCCTGCGCCATAAGACTGATAGGCCGCACAAGTTTTTTGAATGGGACTGCGTTCCGCTTGAGGCAAAATACTCATAATCAGATCTCCTGACGGGCATTATTAGGGTCATAAAAAGGCGCTTTTACTACTGTGGCGTAGACACTTGCACCTTTTTCCACACGAATCTGGAACTGTTGGCCCACTACGCTTTGCTCAATACCGACATACGCCATGCCAATAATTTGGTCCAGGGTTGGTGAATATTCACAGGAGGTTACGTTTCCTGTAATTTTGTCGCCATTCAGCACAATATGGCCTTCCAGCGGTTTTTGCTGCTGTTTATCCAGCACAAAAGACACCAATTTGCGTTTCATGGGCTGCTGTTCCAAAATGGCAATGGAACGCTTGCCCACGAACCAAGGCTTGCTTTTCGCCACAGCCCAGCCTAAGTCCACTTCTTTAGGATGCGACATGCCATCGGTATCCTGACTGATAATAATATGGCCCTTTTCCAGACGCAGCAGTCGCTGGCTTTCCACCCCAAAAGGCTTCATTGAGAATTCTTGACCCGCCTGCATCAGCAGATCCCACATGAACTCGCCATAGCGTGCGGGGAAGTGAATTTCATAGCCCAATTCGCCCACAAAACCAACGCGCAAGATACGCACAGCAATGCCCTGAATGGTTCCGGTGCGCAAACCCAGGTAGGGAAATGCTGCTGCACTGAAGTCAACATCCTGACAGACCTTTTGCAGCACTTTGCGGGAATTCGGACCGGCAATATTCACCGCCGCAAATGCCGACGTGACATTGGCGATATCGACATTTAAGCGCCACTGCGCATTCCATTTCAGCATTTGCTGGTAAATGCGGTCTACCCCACTGGTGGTTGCCGTAACATAAAAATGGTTTTCACTTAAACGCCCGGCAACTCCGTCGTCAATCACCACGCCATCTTCGGCAGTCATGACTGCATAACGGGTTTTACCGACTGGCAATTTTACAAAACCAAAGGTATATAAGCGGTTGAGGAACTCGCCGCTGTCAGGCCCGCGAAGATCTAATCCGCCTAAAGTAGAGACATCAATCATGCCGACATTCTGACGTACATTGCGCACTTCGTTTTCAATATGCTGCAAACGGCCAGAGACGTCACCATAATAAGCCGGACGCTGCCAGTTGCCTGCCGGCATCATTTGTGCACCGGCCTCAATATGGCGTTGATGCATGGCAGTTTGACGGAATGGATCAAAACCGCGTCCTGCAATATGCGCCAGTTTTTCTGCGGTGAACGGTGGGCGGGCTGTCGTAACCCCGGTTTCGCTCACTGTTCGGTCGGTATATTTTGCCACGAGACGCGCAGTAGGTAGGGCTGAATGACGGCCTTGAGAAGGTCCCATGCCCACGGTAGAAAAACGCTTGACCAGCTGTACATCACGATAGCCCGATTTGGTGGCATTGATAATGTCGCGGATTTGCAGGTCTTCATCATAATCGACAAATTCTTTGCCCTTAGGATGCGCGAAAATTGGCCATGGGAAATTCACCGCTGCTTCGACAACAGGTTTTTTCGCTGCTGCTGCAGCATTGCCCAAAATGGCATTCACTGCATCCGTGGCGGTTTGCACCGCATCGTGCAGAACATTGTCCAGCTGATGTACACCGGCAACAGAGCCACTAATGTGCAATCCCTGAGGCAAACCGGAAATGCTGAACTGTGCCTTTTTGTCGTTATAGTTCAGTTTGGCCCCGGCTTGACACAGCAGCTGGTACACCGGCATATAACCGGATGACATGGCCAGCACATCACAATCAATTTTCTTGCCGTGTGTACCCACCTGGCCTTCGGCAACAATACTGCGTATATCGACCCCGGTCAGATGCTGCATGTCCTTGCTATGCAAGGCTTCATACACGGTACTGCTGAGATAGACCGGAATGTGGTGTAGTTCAACCGCTTTTTGCAAAGCGGGATCTTCTGCACCCGCGCGCATGTCGACCAGGGCGGCCACAGAGATACCGGCTTCGGCCAGATCTAGGGCGGCCAGATAGCCATCATCGTTACCGGTTAAAATAACCGTTTTCTGGCCCGGCCGTACCCCATACAGTTTGACCAGACGCTGTACGGCACTGGTCAGCAGCACGCCGGGCAAGTCGTTGTTGCGGAACACCACCGGCTGGTCAAAACTGCCGCTGGCCACGATACATTGCTTGGCACGGACTTTATACATGCGCTTGCCTTGAATGACCGGTAAATAATGATCGGTAAACCAGGCATTACAAATGGCTTGTTTCAGCACGCTAATGTTTTCATGCTGTTCTACTTGCGCAATCAGTTTGGCCGCACATGCAGCGGCTTTTTTGCCTTCGGCATCAAAACGCGCATAATGCAGGCTGCCACCCAGTATTTTATCCTGTTCGATTAGCAACACTTTTATACCGGCATTCGCGGCGGTTAACGCTGCCTGCAAGCCGGCCGGACCGGCACCAATAATGGCAATATCCGTAAATAGATAGGCTTTGTCGTAGTATTCAGGCTGAAAATTCAGGTCCAGCACCCCCAGCCCGGCTTTTTTACGGATCATGGACTCCCACAGCTTCCAGACCCCTTTAGGCTTGTAGAATGAGCGGTAATAAAAGCCGACAGGCATAAATTTTGAAAATTTGCCTAAAAACGCATCGCTGTCTTTCATTAACGAGCCAGCATAGTTTTGCCCCATTGCCGACAGATGCGCTGCAATCTCGGTGCTATCTGCCAGTACATTCGGCTCCTGCGGCAATTGAATCAGCGTATTGGCATCTTGTCCCGCCATGGTTAAAGGTGCACGCGGACGGTGGTATTTAAAAGAGCGTGACATAATCCAGCGCTGATTGGCAATCAAGGCACTGGCAATACTATCACCTGCATAGCCCTGAAAAGTCTGCTGATCAAACTGAAAAGTCACAGGCTGGTTGCGGTCAATCAAAATGCCATACGGCAAAGGCAGTCGGTTTAAATCTAGATTGCTCATGCGGATACCTCCTGTTTAGCAGCCTGTTCTGCTGTTTTTTCTGTAGCTGCCGGATTTTCAAAATCGATGCGCTGGCTAAACATTTCCTTGGCATCAAAGGTACGCAGAATTTCATCGCTCACTGTATGGCGCTCGGCAATAAACCAATAACTGCTGGGGGTATGCATCCACCATTCCAGTACCACACCGGCAATATTGCTTTTATTGAACACATAATCTGCCCATTCTTCATTGCTGCAGGTGTTCTGGTCCGGCATGGTTTTCAGCTCGCCGCCATAACTAAACTCACTGATATTTCTTGGACCATTTAAAGGACAAATCATTATTTTCATGGGTTTACTCCTTAATGGCTCGCCGCAGTGGCGCCCATTTCATTGACTTGCTGGAAGCGGCTGAAACGCGACAATTCAAATGGCTTGATCAGATCCGGCGTACGGCCAGTCGCTACCAGTTCCGCCATGGTCTTGCCGCAGATCGGGGTGGATTTAAAGCCCCATGTGCCCCAGCCTGCGTCCAGGTAATAATTGTCATAAGGCGATTTGCCCATAATCGGGCTGTAGTCAGGCGTCATGTCGGTCATGCCCGCCCATTGGCGCATGAGTTTGACATTGGCCATAAACGGGAACATTTCAATGGCATGAGCCAGCAGGCTTTCTTTTAACTCCAGGGTAGAACGGGTGTTGTACAGTGGATAAGGGTCTGAACCGCCGCCAAAAACAATTTCACCGCGGCTGGTTTGCTGCACATAACAATGCAATGCCGATGAGCTGACCAAGGGGTTGATAAACGGTTTAAACGGCTGGGACACCATGGCCTGCAGCGGGAAAGTATGAATCGGTGACTTGATATGCAGCTTGTTCATTAAAATGCTGGAAGCACCGGCAATCGCCTGCACCACACAGCCACACTTGATGCTGCCACGGTTGGTTTTCACCGCCGTGACCAGGTTTTTTTCAGTCACAAAATCCTGTACTTCAGTCAGCTGGTGGATTTCCACGCCGCGTTTAGCCGCTTCCTTGGCATAGCCCCAGGCCACGGCATCATGCCGCGCTGTGGCACCATCCATATGCCAGAGTCCTGCTAGAACCGGCAAATGTGCGGGATCAAGATTCAGACACGGTACCAGCTCCTTAATTTGCTGGCGGTCAATCATTTCGGTACGACCACCAAAATGCTTGTTCACTTCGGCACGCTGGCGGAAGGCACGCACAGTAGAATCGGTATGCGCCAAAGTCAGCTGGCCGCGCTCTGAATACATGATGTTGAAGTCAAATTCATTGGACAGGTTTTTAAATAAATCAACCGATTCTGAATAGAACTTCACCCCTTCTGAGGTCAGATAGTTGGAACGGATCACCGCAGTATTGCGCGCCGTATTACCACCGCCAAGATAGGATTTTTCCAACACAGCAACATTGGTGATGCCTTGATACTTTGCAAGATAATATGCGATTGCCAAACCATGACCGCCAGCGCCAATAATCACTACGTCATAGTGTGATTTCAGCTCCTTCGGTGGAGGCAAATCAACTTCAACAGGATATTCACTGCTTAATCCGTATTTGAGCAAACCGAGTGGCATGATTTTTTCTCCAAGGCATCTTTTCCAATGCCGCTAGCTTATTTTTTAAAAATGTTTGCCTGCATACGCGCAGCATCAAGGGTATTTTTCATCAGGTAGGCAATGGTCATAGGTCCGACACCGCCCGGAACAGGCGTGATGGCTTTGACCACGGACAGCGCATCGTCATAATCGACATCTCCGACCAGACGGTTTTTGCCGTTTTCCTGAATGCGGTTAATCCCCACATCAATGACCACAGCACCCGGTTTTAAATACGATGCATCGATCATTTTCGGTCTACCGACCGCTGCCACCAGAATGTCCGCATTTTTGCAAATGTCGCGAATATTCTGGGTGCGTGAATGGACAATGCTGACGGTGCAGCTTTCTTTTAATAACAGCGCTGCCATCGGCTTGCCGACAATGTTGGAACGGCCGACCACCACGGCATGCAGTCCGGACAGATCCGGCCCTAGGGTGTCTTTGAGCAGGCGGATACAACCGGTCGGTGTACATGGGGTTAACACCTCACGGCCCTGACTCAGACCGCCGACATTTTCACTGTGAAAACCGTCGACATCCTTAAGCGGATGAATGCGCTGCAACACCGCCGTTTCATCAATATGCGCCGGCAATGGCAGCTGCACCAGGATGCCATGCACGGTGGCATCTGCATTCAATTGATCAATTTTCTGCAACAGCGTGTCAGCCTCTGTATCTGCCGACATGCGGTATTCCAGTGAGCGGATGCCGACATACAGTGCTTTTTCAACCTTGTTGCGTACATAGACATGACTGGCCGGGTCATCTCCGACCAGGACTACCGCAAGGCAAGGCTCAATACCTTGCGCTTTCATCTGCTGCACTTCGCTTTTGATTTCGTCCAAAACGGTTTGTGCGGTTGCTTTGCCGTCAATTATCAGCGGCTGTGAGTGTTCTTGAATGGCTATGTTCATTTAAATACCACCGTACGGTCATCATTAAGGAATACGCGGTGTTCAACAAAGTATTTCACCGCTTTGGACAGCGCG
>NZ_JBBEUE010000019.1:0-63422 GCF_037402435.1 Acinetobacter sp. NS-4
AAGAGCCTTCATGTAATCCTCGGCTGTTTTAGCAAATGTAAATGTTGAGAAAAGTTATAATAACTCTTCACTTAAATTTTTTTAGGTGCCCTATCTTGCAATGTGTACGGCATTTCGGTCAAGTCACAATTATCGAAACAGCCGTAAAAATGCATCATTTTCCTTGAACTTGGCGTTCATATTTTTTTACACTACTTTTATTAAGATGAAATTCCTAAATATTTATTTATTTTTTAAGCATTGATTTTTATTATGTTTTTATCTGATTAACTTCATCAAAAGTTCTGATTTAATACGTGTTTCCGATTAGTGCCTGGCTGGTCTGGCACACATGGATGACGAAACAACCAAAGTAATGAATTGTCATTTAAGACAGATTCCGCTAAATTTTTCAGTCTGTTTGTCCTAAAATCGAGCGCTTTTTTAAGTTAAACATGTAACAAATTACTTTTTATGCCCAAATACTACTCGGCATTAAAAAAGCATGTCCTCACAACATGCTTTTTCACAGCTCTTAATTAATGATCAGCCAGGTTGCAGCCAGCATTAACAAACCACCTGAACCACCATCAATCCATTTTTGTTTACGTTCATCAATATGGGTTTTTTGGGTGATTGTGGCAAACAACACACTCAAGCCGCAATACACCACAAAGATCAACCCAATAAAGATGAAAGACAAGATTAACCCTTGGCTCACCGTGTCCCTAGTTTTATCAATAAACTGCGGTAAAATTGCAAAATAGATCAGCATGCCTTTGGGGTTTAATAAGGCAGTAAAAAAACCTTTTTTGATCGGGTTGGAAGATGATTTTCTCTCGATGGTTAATTTATTTTGACTAAACACCGACTTGATCAAGCTAAAAGCCAGAAATAATAGATAAGCGATCCCGAGCCAGCGAATGGTTTCAAACAATAGCGGGAAAGATACAATAATGGCGGCAATTCCCAAAGCCACCAAAACAGAATGGACCAAATAGCCCAAGCAAATCCCTACAGTTGCCCGCATGCCTGCCTTTGCATCTTTACCCATCACTTGAGACAGAATAAATAGCATATCTGGTCCAGGGGTGAAAATAAGCGGAATAACCGTTAAGGCAAACAGTGCAAATACAGACATTTCCTTTTCCCTTTCTATGTCTTGAAAGTGAAAATTAGTATCGAATAAATAATACAAAATAGGATTTCAAATATTCTATAATTATGATTATTTTTCGAATTATATTCTAATTTATGAAACTATCTTCCAAATTTGTTTCAGTAAAGCTGGATCGTATTGATAAAAATATCATTCAGGCTTTACAAAACAATGGTCGGATGCAAAATAACGATCTGGCCCGTAAAATTGGGCTGTCGCCTTCTTCCTGTCTGCGTCGGGTGAAACTGCTCGAAGAAGCAGGCGTAATTCAGAGTTACACCACAGTTGTGGATCCGCAAAAAATTGGCTTGCAGCTGATTTTGTTTTCACGAATCTGGTTAACCGGACAGGATGCAGAAACCATTGATACCTTCATTGAAGCCATGAAGGAACTTCCTCAGGTGATGGAGTGCTATATTATTTTGGGGGAATGCGATGCGATGTTAAAAGTGGTGGTTCCAGATCTGGAAAGTTACCGTAAATTTCAGTCAGCGCATCTGACCAAGAAAAACGGCATTACCAGCGTAAAAACGGATTTACCCAGTCAAATTATTAAACAGAGTTTTCAATTACCGCTTGATGGTCTGTAAAGACATCTTATTTTTCGAAATTTTGGAAATTACTGTATATAGAAATCAGTTATTGAATATAAGTGGCATTACAAGAATAGGCTTAAGCTTAAAACTGCCATTACTCGAATTAGGACTTTAGGGCTACATGAAGGATATCGCATGAAATCAGGTAGCCCTTGAACAAACCTATAAGCTAAAAAGGCTGCTTATACAGGCTGACTCTGCAAGAAGTCACGATGAACATGACTTAAATCAATTAAATCGTAAGCTTGAAGATTAAATATTTTCCAGACTGCTAAAAAATCTTCTTTTAAGTCTACATTTGAGGTCGCAATTGGACGCTCCTGCCATTGCAGGTCTGAAATCCACAAATAGGTTTGTTGGGTCACATTATTAATGGCCTGCACCTTACCTTCTGCATTAATCCCTTGTACATGCGTATGTGCAGGTAAAACCGGTTCGATATTAGGCAAACTTATTTCTACAAAATGTTTAACTTGACGAAGTCCATAACCTGCAAAAATTTCTTTCTGCGCAGCCGTTAACTGGTCATACTTCTCTAAAATATCTGAAATCATTGTTTCGCCTATCATTTTCCTTCCCAAATTTAACCGACCTGCAGTGAAAGCATAAATAATTTCATCTCTATACATGATTCATGCAATTCACTGTATAGTTATAGGTGATTCTTATACCTTATAAATTGACTTTTTATTATCCGACAATAGTTCAAAATGTCATCTTTATGAACCGATATTTTTACATATGCTTATTTAACTTTGATTAAATCTCATTAACTGGCGCTAAAATAATTAAGCAAAGTCCAGGCCAGATTGATTTAAATTTTAATATTGTTACGACTTTTTCAGTTGCGCTCGCGGATGTGCCTGATCATATACTTGTGCCAAATGATCAAAATCGACATGGGTATAAATTTGCGTAGTAGTCAAATTGCTATGTCCCAGCATTTCCTGTACCGCACGCAAATCCCGGCTGTTTGACAACATATGACTAGCAAAACAATGCCGCAACAAATGCGGATGTAAATCCACATTAACTCCGGCACGCTGTGCCTGAAACTTCACCCGATTTTCAATTTGACGCGCACCGAGCGGATTGCCCTTTTGAGTAATAAAAACCTGCGCATCCGGTACAAAATCACCCTGCCATAATGGATAGACTTGCAGCCATTTCATCACTGCATCTTTGGCTTTGCTACCAAAAGGCACCACCCGTGTTTTATTCCCCTTACCGGTAATACGCAACAACTGGCGGTTAAAATCGATATCCTTAATCCGCAGACCCTGCACTTCAGCCAAACGCAAACCACTGGAATATAGCAGTTCCAAAATAGCTTTATCCCGTAGCCACATTTGCTGTTCAATGGGTTTTTCAGGTGCTGGCTGATCTAGAATCTGGTTCACGGTTTCAATATCGACCATCCCCGGAAGTGGTCTGGGAATACGTTTTAACTGAAAATCATCCGCCGGATTAAACGCCAGATACTGCCCCTGCTCGGCCCATTTCATAAATTGGCGTATGGACGATAGCATACGCTGTAAACTGCTGGAACTGAGCTGCTGCTGTTCCACTTTATGGGCTAAATATTCGCGTAAATCTGTGGTTTCGATATTGGCCAGATTCAGTTTTTTAGTTTCACAAAAATTTAAAAAATCGGAAACATCACGTTCATAAGCCTGCAAGGTATGTTTAGACTGATTTTGAATTTCCCGTTCTTTTAGCCAGATGGATAATAATTGCGTTGCATCCATTAATATAAACCTTCCTACACCAATCCACCTTTCTCAATATTACATCTATCTATATTTTGTATCTAAAAAATCAATCATTTAAAATTCATTTTATAAGATAAATTCTGATCAGCTTTTGCTAATATTAAATCACTTACCAAAAAACATGACATAAAAACGATTTCATAGCGAGTATAAAATGCATTCATTTGAAAAAATTGCAGCATCTTTTAATTTGAACAGCCTACAGACCGAAGAACTCACCAATGAATTAAAGGAGTTACAAAAGCGCTTTAATCCAGATAATATCCAAGCCTTTTATCCTGAATTTGAAAAAATTGCCTCAAGCTTTGGCATTCAAGATGATCAAATTGAAGTATTTGTAGACATGCTTTATGCCAACCCTGAATTTAGCAATCTAGTGACTTTTATCATTCCAAGTTTCTACAGCATTGGTGGCGATCGCATGATATTTGAAGCCACGTATGAACAAATGATGGCAGACCTGCAAGCAGAATTAGATCAATAAAATAGAAAGCAAAAAGCCTATCTCATGGATAGGCTTGTTTCAAAGTAATACCGCTTAAGCCTGGTAATAACTCAAATCAATACGACCTTGATAAACATTTGCCGTTGGACCGGTCATCCAGACCACATCACCCTCTTTCCATTCAATTTGCAATTTGCCACCAGCCAGTTCAATCTCGACCGAGTTAGCCAGCAAGCCACGACGCATACCGGATACCGCTGCAGCACAAGCGCCTGTACCACAAGCCAAGGTTTCACCTACGCCACGCTCAAACACACGCAAACGTGCATGCTTTTCATCAATAATTTGCATAAAGCCGGCATTGACACGTTGCGGGAAACGTTCATGCGATTCCACTTGCGGGCCAATACGTGCCACATCAGCGGTGATCACATCGGGAACGATGGTCACTGCATGTGGATTGCCCATATTGACCACATCAATCGTTAACTTTTCATTGTTGGCCAGATCAATGTCATACAAACTTTCAGGCTCATCTGCCAAAAACGGGATTTCATTCGGCAAGAATTTAGGATAACCCATGTTCACACGAACCCAGCCATTGACACCCAGTTCAGGCTCGACAATACCGGCTTTGGTCTGCACTTTAATTTTGGTTTTGGTGGTGAGCTGACGCTCATGCACAAAACGTGCAAAACAGCGTACACCGTTTCCGCATTGCTCGACTTCAGAACCGTCGGCATTAAAAATACGATATTTAAAATCGACATTCGGTAAATCAGGCGGCTCAACAATCAGCAACTGGTCGAAACCGATGCCAAAATGACGGTCAGCCAGACGCTGAATGGTAACGGTATCCAGGTAGGCACGCTGGCTGATCAGGTCAACCACCATAAAGTCATTGCCCAAACCATGCATTTTGGTAAATTCTAAAAACATCTCAGAGCTCTCCATTATGGCAATAAGCGTTCGCGTTCCCACAAAGATTCAACGCTTTCACGCTCACGAATCAAATGTGCCTGATCACCATCAACCATCACTTCAGCAGCACGACCACGACTGTTGTAGTTCGAGCTCATCACAAAACCGTAAGCACCTGCACCCAATACGGCAAGTACATCATTTTCTTTGATTGCCAGCTGACGTTCTTTACCCAGGAAATCGCCAGTTTCACAAATCGCGCCCACCACATCCCACTCTTTCGCTTCAACGTCAGTACGTGGCATTACTTCCTGAATATCCATCCATGCTTCATATAAGGCAGGACGAATCAGGTCGTTCATTGCGGCATCAATAATCGCAAAATTACGGTGATTGGTCGGTTTAAGCAAATCCACTTTGGTGAGCAATACCCCTGCATTGGCAGAAATACTGCGGCCTGGTTCCATATACACTTTCAAACCGAGTTTTTCTAAAGCCGGTTTCAAGGCATTGGCATATTCTTCAACTGTAGGTGGAACTTCATCTTTATAAGTCACACCCAAACCACCACCGATATCAATGTGTTTTAGATTGATACCTAATTCTTTAAGCTTCTCAATCATCACAATCACACGATCAAGTGCATCAACAAAAGGCTGGGTTTCAGTCAACTGTGAACCGATATGACAGTCAATCCCTACGACTTCTAAATTAGGTAAAGATGCAGCATATTGATAGGTTTCAAATACAGTATCGGAAGGAATACCGAATTTGTTTTCTTTTAACCCGGTTGAAATATAGGGATGGGTTTTGGCATCGACATCAGGATTGACCCGTAAAGAAATCGGAGCTTTTTTACCTAAACTTGCCGCCACTTTCTGAATGCGATCCAACTCGGCATAAGACTCGACGTTAAAGCAGGCAATACCCACTTCAAGCGCTTTTTGGATATCCGCTTCAGATTTACCCAAGCCCGAGAAGACAATTTTAGACGCATCGCCCCCTGCTTTAAGCACACGGGCAAGCTCACCACCGGTGACAATATCGAAGCCCGCGCCACGCTTGGCCAATACATTCAACACCGCAAGGTTAGAGTTAGACTTTACCGCAAAACAAATTTGATGATCGATAAAGCTAAATGCACGATCCATATCTAAATAATGCTTTTCAAAAGTCGCTTTTGAATAAACATAAAGTGGCGTGCCAAATTGCTGCGCAAGCTGTTGTAGAGAACATTGCTCGGCGTGCAAAACCCCATTGATGCGGGTAAAACTCATGAATGTATCCTTTCGATGACGCGTTTAAATATTGAAAATTAATTCGTTTCAGCTGATGAAGCGGGAAGCTCTTGTGCTATCGGAGCTGCTTCTTGCTTATTCGAAGATTGCTGTTTTGAATCTACATTGGGATATAACAAATATTTTGCACGTTTGTCATAGTTTTGGTCGCTAGGTAGCTGTAAAGCACCCGATTGACCACAACCGACCAGAGCAAAACCTGTTGCCAATAAACTGATGCAGCAAATGACAAGACGCATCTGACCACCTATTTCATATTTTCGAAGAAGTATAACCTGATCATGTGACCTGACCAAAGCACTAAACGCTAGAGATTATAGTGAGATAAAAAAAAACGCCAGTTTGAAACCGGCGTTTTAATCATTTGTGTTAATTATTTATGTTTCGGTTTGTAGAAACCAAAATAGCCAATAATCAAAATGATGAACCAGATTGGGCTGACCATCAGCGCTTTCATGGTATCGGCTTCCAAAGACAGCACATAGATCATGCCGATAAAGAAGATAATTACCACCCAACAGGTAAACAATCCACCTGGCAGTTTAAAGGTTGATTTTGCATGTAATTCTGGACGTGTTTTGTAGTACACGATATAGCTCCAGATGATCATCAGCCACACACAGATAAACAAGATCGTCGACAGTGTTGTTGCCAAAGTAAAGGCTTCAACTGTATTTGGTACAAAGTACTGAAGCGCAGCACCTAACAATAAACAAATCGCAGAGAAATATAAGGCATTCGCAGGAACAGCACGTTTATTCAGGTGACCAAAAGCTTTAGGACCCTGCTCTTCACGTGACAAACCAAACAACATACGGCTGGTCGAGAACACACCACTATTCATGGATGACATCACTGAAGATAGTACCACCAGATTCATGATAATCGCTGCTGCAGCAATACCGGCTTGGCTAAACAGGTTTACAAATGGACTAATGCTTGGATCAATTTTATTCCATGGTGTTACCGACATGACAATGATCAGTGCCAACACATAGAAAATAATGATACGAATCGGAATCGAGTTAACCGCTTTAGGCAAATTACGCTCTGGATCTTTGGTTTCAGCTGCAGTTGTACCAACCAGCTCTACCCCAACAAAGGCGAATATCGCAATCTGGAAACCTGCCAGGAAACCGGTTACCCCAGTTGGGAAAATACCGTCATGTGACCACAGATGGGTAAATGAAGCCACTTCACCTGCGGTTGAGCTAAAGCCAGTAAAGATCATCCATAAACCGACTGCAATCAGTACCACAATGGCAATAATCTTGATTAATGCAAACCAGAACTCCAGTTCACCGAATAATTTAACGGTAACCAGATTCAAACCCATAATAAAGATAATGGCCGCAACACTGATCATTACCCCTTCTCCAGGCGTAAACGGCAGCCCTCCATTAAAGAATTGCAGGTAATAAATAATTGCGGACAAATCAGCAATACCAATGGTGATCCAGCACAGCCAATAGGTCCAACCGACAAAATAACCCGCCCAAGGACCAATTAAATCTGTTGAAAAATCAATAAAAGACTTGTATTTCAGGTTAGACAGTAACAGTTCGCCAAGCGCACGCATGACTAAAAACACCATAAAACCAATAATCATATAAATGATCAGAATGGATGGTCCGGCCAGGCTGATGGTTTTACCTGAGCCCATGAATAAACCTGTACCAATTGCCCCGCCAATCGCAATAAGTTGCAAATGCCGATTAGACAAACTTCGCTGAAGTTCACCATGTGCAGCAGATGAACTATGGTTTTCATTTGACATTGTTATTTTCGTCTCTAAATTTAATGTGTTAAAAGTAGCCCAAAACAAAAAAATAAAAAAAGTTTTTTGAGCGATTATTTAATATTTTTCAAGCCTAATGGCGCTTTAGATTATTTTTCATACACTTTAAGTCCTTTTTATTTCCTTTATTAAACTTTCCATGAATTAGCAGTTTACGTGCCAATTTTTGATTTGGCGATAGAACATACAAAAAATTGTGTTTCTGAACGGCTATTGCTACATTCACAAATACTCTTTTTAGCTTTCACAAGATTTATATTTTATGAGCAAGGTCAAAACTGTTTACCGCTGTGAACAATGTGGAACGGATCATCCAAAATGGGCAGGTCAATGTACAGATTGTGGTGAATGGAATTGTCTAACCGAAGTTCGGCTTGAGCCTGCAGTGAGCCACCGTGCACAACCGAAAATGGGCGGCGGCTATGCCGGTCAGGCGGCAAACATTACCACCCTGAATAAAGTTTCTGTTTCACATGAAACACGTTTAGCGACTGGGATTGGTGAATTTGACCGTGTTTTGGGCGGCGGTCTGGTCACAGGTTCTGTAGTGCTGATTGGCGGTGACCCCGGGATTGGTAAGTCTACCATTCTGCTGCAGACTGCGACCCATATGGCAGATGCACAAAGTTCTGCACTCTATGTGACCGGTGAAGAATCACTGTCGCAGGTTGCGTTACGTGCTCACCGTTTGGAATTGCCGACTGAACATCTTAAAGTGATGGCAGAAACCTGTGTGGAACGAATTTGTGAAGTTTTAGCTCAGGAACGCCCTGCTGTTGCCATTCTGGATTCCATCCAGACGCTGTATACCGAAACCTTGCAGTCTGCACCAGGCGGTGTTTCGCAAATTCGTGAATCCGCAGCCTTGCTAACCCGTTTTGCCAAAAATAGTGGTACTGCCCTGTTCTTGGTCGGACATGTGACCAAAGAAGGCGCATTGGCTGGCCCTCGGGTACTGGAACATATGGTCGACTGTGTACTGTATTTTGAAGGTCAGTCCGACTCACGTTATCGCATGATTCGTGCGGTGAAAAACCGTTTCGGGGCAGTCAACGAACTAGGCGTATTTGGCATGACCGATAAAGGTCTGCGTGAAGTGGCCAACCCATCGGCTATTTTCTTGAGTCGTTATGATGAAGCCATTCCCGGTTCTATTGTAATGATTAGCCGCGAAGGAACCCGGCCACTTTTAGTGGAAGTTCAAGCGCTGGTGGATGATGCCCATGGACAACCGCGTCGTGTGGCATTAGGCCTGGAACAAAACCGTTTAAATATGCTACTGGCAGTCATGCACCGTCATGGTGGCGTGCAAACATCCGGACAGGATGTGTATGTCAATGTGGTCGGCGGTCTAAAAATTACTGAAACCGGTTCCGACCTTGCTGTATTGCTTGCCTGTGCCTCAAGCTTGCGTGGTAAGGCCTTACCCCAACAACTGGCAGTATTTGGCGAAGTGGGCTTATCGGGTGAAATCCGTCCGGTGCCGAATGGTCAGGAGCGCTTAAAAGAAGCCATTAAGCACGGTTTTAAATACATTATTTTACCGCGTGGCAATGCACCACAAAAACCGATCCCGAATGTACAGATCATTTCGGTTGCACGCTTACATGAAGCTTTAACCGAAGCCATGAATCTAAGCGAAGAATTGGCTTAAGCTTAAACACATGAAAAGTCATGTAAAAAAAATACCAGTTTGTTATTGAAATTCGCTCTAAATGGCTGCATAACTATAGGGCTATAATTTCATTTTTATTTATTAGGAAAAATCAATGGAAGTTCGACAGCGTAGTTTGATGGCCGGTATTTTAATGGCAGCTTTGGTCGTTGCACCAATGGCTGAAGCGAAACGTGCGGGTGGCGGTAAAAGCCATGGCATGAGTCGTTCTGCTGCTCCAAGCCAATCTTACCAACAACCACGTCAAGCTGCTCCTGCCCAACAACCTGTTGCTCCTGCTACAGCCCCACAAAAATCAGGTCCGGGCGTAGGTGGTATGGTTGCTGCTGGTGTTGCTGGTGCTGCGATTGGTGCAGTTGCAGCCAATGCAATGGCGGATGATAAACCTGCTGCAAGCAGTGCTGATGCTACAGCACAACAGCAACAAGAAGAAAAAGGCGGACTTCCAGGCTGGATCTGGATTCTTCTGGCAGCAGCAGTCGCTTTCTTCTTGTTCCGTAAATTCGGAGCAAAAAAAAAACTAGCCGCTAACAATCCGTATGCACCAAACAATGCTGGCAATACAGCACCGTTTGGTCAGCAAAATGCAGCACCACGTACTTCAAATGACAACAGCAATATTTTTGGTCAAACAGTAGGTGGTTCTGCAGGTGCAGCAACCCAAGCGCCATTTGGTGCTGCTTCAACAAGCAATGGTAATCAATTGCCAGATGGGACTGAACCTGCTGCATTCTTACGTGTTGCTCGTCAGCGTTTTAACCACATTCAGTCCATGAATACAGCAAGTAACATTGCTGAAATTCAACGTTATTTAACACCTGATCTTTATCAGTCAATGCGTAACGACATTATGGCAAACCAGGATCAGGACGTTGCTGAATTCTCTAACCTCAATGCGATGGTGGTCGATTCTGCAACTGAAAATGGTCAGTATGTGGTAAGCGTACGTTTCACCGGTACAGTAAGCGAAGACTTAAACAGCTTGCCGCAACCGTTTACTGAAATCTGGCACTTTGTAAAACCTGCCGGTTCTAACCAAGACTGGTTGGTTGCAGGCATTCAGCAAGAAAGTTAATCCCTTGCTAAAAACTCATCTAAATGCACTGACATGAGTTGATGTTTTTAGCGACAATACTGTAAAAGCCAATCTTCGGATTGGCTTTTTTATTTCATTCCTTTTAGGCTATAGCAAAAGTTTTTGGATACATGTATGTCTAACCGAATTTCTCCCCCTGCCTCGCTGATGAATTTAGCTATTACAGGAAACGCCAAAGCGCAATTTGAACTGGCCGAGCTATATATGCAAAGCGAGCATGATGATGACATTATTCTTGCAGAAGAATGGGCACTCAAAGCTGCTGAAAATGGCAATATTGAAGCGATGTACTGGCTGGGTGAAGGTTATACCGTTTATGCTAAAGACTTGGCTGAAGAAGACACGGAAGAATCCAAAGCGCATTTTGAATTGGGCTATTACTGGCTCAGCAAAGCCAATATGCAAAAACACCCTGCTGCGACTTTAGAGTTAGCGGGTTATTTCCGTCGTGGTGATGTGATTGAAAAAGACGTGGAAAAATCGGTTGCTTTAGTTAAACAGGCAGCTGAATGGGGCGATGCTCAAGCCATGCGTGATCTAGCTTGCATCTATGAACACGGTTTAGGTGTGGATGTAGATGAAGAAAAAGCGGATTACTGGTCTGAAAAAGCACAAGCAACTGAACAATAATTGAATTAAAAAAGCCCATCCAATGATGGGCTTTTGTTTTATACAGTTTTTAAATATTAACTCTGGATATCATCATTTACTTCGACAACAATCACTTGTCGACAAATTCCGTCTGCTTGACGTTGCTGCTCAAACACTAAAGCAGGCATCGGATCAAAACTGTCAAAGAAACAGATTTCATCCGCATTTATATCGTAAACAAGTGAGTGGTTACCCACATCATCTAAGGTGTCGTAATAGACAATCACAAATTTATTTTGCTCAAATGCTTGTTGGATTTGCTCATAACTTAACGCCGGGAGAATGGGTAAACCCAGTTGTTCAGCTTCTTTATAACTGAGTTTTTCACTGTCCTGAAGATCAGGGTCATGCTCGGTATAAAACTGCACATGAAAACCAAACTTTTTCAGACCGACAGCTAAGCCGATGGTCGTCGTGCCATTTTCCGAATCATACCCACATACATCTACAAGTTGCTGAATATCAGCATCGATACCTAAATGTTGCAGCAACATCCATACCGCAAAAATTCCACCATTTGCTTCTAGATTCGCTAATTCTTCAGGCATTTCTAAAGCCATAATTTTCATCCAAAATATGATTGTGCTGATAATAATCAATTTCAGATTGGAACAAAATCAATTTCCAAGTACAATAGCCGGCTAGTCGAGGGATGCTGCGACTTTTTCACAGGCTCATTTTAAAAAATAGCAATGTGAAATCGCTAGGCTCGACGATCCGGTCAAAACATCTGTAAAAACTGGTTTTGATCAAAAACGGCATCCGCGAACATAACGATCCAATCTATTTTTTCTCTAGGAGATCCTGATGAACGCGGTTACTGCTTCATTTACAGATTATAAAGTTGCCGATATTTCACTTGCTGATTACGGCCGTAAAGAAATCAAACTAGCTGAAGCTGAAATGCCAGCCCTTATGGGTCTGCGTAAACGCTACTCGGCATCAAAACCACTTGCAGGCGCGAAAATTCTCGGCTGTATCCACATGACCATTCAAACTGCGGTTCTTATTGAAACTCTGGTTGAATTAGGTGCAGAAGTGCGTTGGACTTCATGTAACATCTTCTCTACTCAAGACCACGCTGCTGCTGCAATTGCTGCATCTGGTGTTCCAGTATTTGCTTGGAAAGGCGAAACTGAAGAAGAATACATGTGGTGTCTTGAACAACAAATCAACGTGAATGGCAAACCTTGGGATGCCAACATGATTCTAGATGATGGCGGTGACTTGACTGCTGTTGTTCACGAAAAATATCCTGAACTGATTGCTAAAATTCACGGTATTACTGAAGAAACGACTACAGGTGTAGCTCGTCTTCTAGAAATGTGGAAAGACGGTTCACTTAAAGTTCCTGCAATCAACGTAAACGATTCAGTAACCAAATCTAAAAATGACAACAAATACGGTTGCCGTCACTCACTCAACGATGCCATCAAACGTGGTACAGATATGCTTTTATCTGGCCGTCGTGCGCTTGTGATCGGTTATGGTGACGTAGGTAAAGGTTCTGCTCAATCACTTCGTCAAGAAGGCATGATTGTACGTGTATCTGAAATCGATCCAATCTGTGCAATGCAAGCCTGCATGGATGGTTACGAAGTTGTATCTCCATACAAAAATGGCGTACAAACAGGTAAAAAAGAAGATGTAAATGTTGATCTTCTTCAAAACACTGACTTGATCGTAACGACTACGGGTAACTACCACGTATGTGACTCTGCAATGCTTGATACATTAAAAGCTGGTGCAGTAGTTTGTAACATCGGACACTTTGATACTGAAATCGATACCAACTACCTACGTGGTTACAAATGGGTTGAAGTTAAACCTCAAGTACACCAAGTGTATCGTACAGAAAATGAAAACGATTACCTGATCCTTCTTTCTGAAGGTCGTTTGGTGAACCTTGGTAACGCAACTGGTCACCCATCACGTGTAATGGACGGTTCATTTGCTAATCAGGTATTGGCTCAAATGCACTTGTTCGCTGAAAAATTTGCTGATCTTCCTGAAGACAAAAAACAAGCCGCAATTCGCGTAGAACTACTTCCTAAAAAATTGGACGAAGAAGTTGCTGCCGCAATGGTTGCTGGTTTCGGTGGTGTATTGACTACACTAACTCAAGAACAAGCGGATTACCTTGGCGTACAAGTTGAAGGTCCATTCAAATCTGAGACTTATAAATACTAAGTTGTTAAATGACCTCTCCCTAGCCCTCTCCTATAAGGAGAGGGAACATTCATTACCAAATGTATGTCATCGAGGGTAAATCCTCTCCTTTCAGGAGAGGATTTAGGAGAGGTAAGACTAATTAAAACAGTATTTATAAAAAGGATTTGAAAATGTCTAAACGTGTTCCTATTTCGTTTGAATTTTTTCCAACTAAAACTGATGTCGGTGCGGAAAAACTTCGTGTTGTTCATAAAGAATTACAACTGTTAAATCCTGAATTCTTTTCAGTGACTTATGGTGCTGGCGGTTCTACTCGCGAACGTACACTTGCTGCAATCAACGACTTTAATGGTAAAGGCACCCCTGTTGCCCCGCACCTTTCTTGTATCGGGGATGACAAAGCGCGTATTGCAGAATTGCTGGATCTATATAAGTCCCAAGGCATCAATCGTATTGTTGCGCTACGTGGTGACTTGCCTTCAGGTCAGGTTGGCTTGGGTGAATTGCCTTATGCTCAAGACCTTGTTCGCTTTATCCGCGAACATTCAGGTGACCACTTCCAAATCGAAGTGGCTGCTTATCCTGAAATGCACCCACAAGCAGACAGCTTTGATAAAGATATTCAACACTTTGTTGAAAAAGCCAATGCCGGTGCCAATGCAGCATTAACCCAGTTCTTCTTTAATCCAGATGCATATTTCTATTTTATAGACCGTATTCAAAAAGAAGGTGTGAATATTCCGGTAGCGCCTGGCATTATGCCAATTACCAATGCAAGCAACCTGATTCGCTTCGCTGATGGTACCGGTGCCGAAATTCCACGCTGGATTCGTAAGCAATTGGCCACCTATGGCGATGACACAGCAAGCATCAAAGCCTTTGGTCATGAAGTTGTGGTGAACTTGTGTGAACGTCTGCTGGCAGGCGGTGCACCAAGTTTGCACTTCTATACCATGAACACCACTGATCCAACCCGTCAGCTTGTGCTCGATCTTGGCCTGGCCTAATTTTTTATCTAATTTGTGAGTAATACTTAAATGCCGCGTTTTTATATTGAAGCTGATTTAGCTGTTGATATGAATGTTGAATTAACTGAAACGGTTTTTCATCACTGGGTCAAAGTATTACGTGCACAAACAGGTGAAAAAGCCACCTTGTTCAATGGACAAGGTGGTGAATATGAAGTTACGCTTATTGAAGTAACAAAAAAGTCAGCGACCGTTTCTGTCGACTCATTTAATCCTGATGATCGCACCCCTGCATTTAGCACCTTGCTTGGACAAGTGATGAGCAAAGGTGACCGGATGGATTATGCCATTCAAAAAGCAACCGAACTGGGTGTATCAAAAATTCAGCTGCTGACTTCCGAACGTTGTGAAATGCGGCTTAAGTATGATCGTGACCAAAAGAAAATCGACCATTGGCAAGGAATTGCAATTGCAGCTTGCGAACAATGCGGGATGAACAAGGTTCCTGAAGTGTTAGCACCTGTATCGTTACAGGACTGGCTGGCCAGTGAATTACCGGCAACAAAACTGGTACTCGCACCCAATAAAGACCAGGTCAATGTATTGGCCAATGCTACCCCAGATATTGCATTATTAATTGGTCCTGAAGGCGGCTTAAGCGAAGCAGAGATACAATTATCTAACAATGTAGGATTTATAAATTGGTGTATCGGCAATCGTGTGTTACGCACAGAAACTGCCCCTATTGTAGCCTTATCCATTTTGAATTATAACTTAACTGTATAGTTCATCAGAATTTAGATAAATGGGGTATGATTAGATTGATTTTTTCAAATAACGTTATTACTCTTGACTTAAAGAGACAAATATATATTTAGAATATAGTTTAGTTTTTTAACAGAGTTAAAATTTTAATAAGTAATTTATTGCAAAACAAAAATAAGGTTTTTGCTTATATGTCAGATATTCAAGACGAGTACATTAAGCAGCATGTGAGTGCTGCTCAAATTATCAATACAATTCGGCTCAGTCGCTTCTTTCTCATAAGTATTGTTCTCGTTTCATTATATGTATATGGCATTTATCAATTTTATTACAGCAAGCCATCTTTTTATTTCAATCTCTGGTTTATTGGCATTGAACTGTTCTGTGGCCTGAATATCCTGCTGACCAGCATCTACTTTAAGCCCGATCAGTTCTGTTTGAACCATGCGCACCGTTGGCTGCAATTTCAGAGTTTATTGACTGGAAGTGCTATTGGCATCGGCATTAGTCTGATTTACTACTATCTACCGCAATACAATCCTGCATTTAATTATGTAAATGCATTAATTTTGTCAGCGTTATTACTCATCGTCAGTCAGGCATTTGCACTGACCTTTTTAACCCAGCGCTTAACCTATTTCTGCCTGACGTTTATACCGGCTATTTTTCCTTATCTGGCCTCACAATTTATCAGCACAGAAACAACAAATCACTTATTCCATCTGACCATAAATTTTGCCCTGATTGTCATGTTGTTATGTGCCAATACCACATCGCGTATTCATCAGCGCATTTCTGCCCTTTATTCAAAAAACAATCGTTTGGTTGAAAATGCCAAACAACAGGTTTTATGGACGGATGAATTATGCAAGCAATTACAAACTGAAATTAATAAATCGAAAGATATTGAACTGCAATTACAATTAAATAATCAGCTGCTTGAACAGAAAGTTAAAGAACGGACTTTTGATATTGCCAAAATGAATGCTGATCTAGAAAATCAGCAGCAAAATCTGGTCTTGGCACATGAAATTGCCGGACTGCGTCCATGGGACTGGAATATTAAAGATCGTGAAATTCTGGTGACGGACTCAAAACAGCAAAAGACCCTTAAACCATCCAAATTACATCATCATCAGCTAGAAAATATTATTCATCCGTCTGATCTTGACCAGTTCAAGCGAGCAATGAAAAAGCATTTACGTGGTCAGTCACCACTTTATGAAGCAAGCTATCGAATTCAAAATAGCAGCAGCAAGTGGAAATGGGTGCATGATATTGGTCGAGTCATTGTTCGTGATCCTAACAATAAAAAGCCCCTACGTATGGTGGGTATCCGTCGTGATATTCATCAGGAACGTAGCGATCAGGAACGCTTAAAACTCGCAGCGAGCGTACTTCAGCAAGCTGCCGAAGGTATTTTCATTCTTGATGAGCAACTTTGTTACATCGATGTCAATCCATTTTATGAACAGCTCACCGGCTTTACACACCAGCATATTATTGGCAAAAATTTATTTGATATTACGGCAAACTATAAGTCGCAACAAAGAAGCAGCCACAACTCGATTGTTCAGCAGCTGGAAAAAATTGGCGAGTTTGATGGTGAACTGCACGAAAAATTCCTTTCCGGTAAAGAACTGCCCCTCTGGATGCACATTAATGCCATTACCGATGAGCAGAATCGTGTCACCCACTATATTGGTATTGTTTCCGATCTAACTGAGCGCAAACTGCAAGAACAACGTTTGTCTTATTTAGAGAATTATGACCCTCTAACAGACTTGCCTAACCGTTTTTATTACAACTATCAATTACACCAATATTTAGTCAGCCAAAAAGATTCAATTAAACAACTGGCCGTGATTCGTTTGAATATCGACCGTTTCAGACCATTAAATGAGTTTTTAACCAATAGCGGTGGTGACGAGCTGTTACGCCAAGTTGCACAACGACTGCGCCTGACCAATGCCGAAGCTTTATTTGTAGCGCATCTGAATGGTGATGATTTTGCAATTGTGTATGAACTTTCACATATTCGCCCATCGATTCAGCAACACTGTGAACGCATTACCAAAGCTTTTTCCTTACCTTTTAACATTTTCGGTCAGGACCATATTATCACCCTGTCTATGGGAATTTCATTCTATCCGGAAAATGGACGCCAGCTAGACTATCTGAACAATTGTGCCGAACAGGCTTTAATCGAAGCCAAAAACCTGGGCGGCAATACCTGTAGTTTCTATTCAAATAAAAATACCGCTTTACTTGAGCAAGGCATTTATCTGGAACGTGATTTGCGCCATGCCATCAATAATAATGAGCTGATTGTTTACTATCAGCCAAAAATAAATTTCAGTGATCAAAATATTTATGGTTTTGAAGCGCTGGTGCGTTGGAATCATCCAAGCAAAGGGATTATTCCACCCAACATGTTCATTCCTTTAGCTGAACAAACCAGCCTGATCTCGGATATAGGCAGAATTGTAATTCAACAAACTGCCAAACAAATCCGCCGATGGAATGACTTAGGCTTTAATAATATATGTGTATCGGTCAATGTGGTTGCCCAGCAATTGCAACGTGGTCACTTACTGCAAGACCTTGATCACGCCATTCAAACCTACAAAATTTCCGGTTCTAGTCTGGAACTTGAAATTACCGAATCATCATTACTGGAAAATTCAGTCAAGGTGAAAAACCTGTTGAATGAAATTAAAGACCGTAACATTCATATTTCCTTGGATGATTTTGGAACGGGTTATTCTTCTCTATCTTATCTTGCTGATTTTCCGATTGATATTTTAAAAATTGACCGCAGTTTTGTATCTAGGATTGGACAAGACAAACAGGAAGCTATTGTGAGTGCCATGATTGCCATGGGCAAGGCCATGGGCATGATGGTGGTTGCAGAGGGGATTGAAACCGAACAGCAACTGCAGTACCTGCAAGATCTTGAATGCGATATCGCACAGGGCTACTTATTTTCCAAACCGCTACCTGAAAAAGAAGCAACTACATACCTAGAACAACATCGACTTATACCTTCTTGATATAAGTCAATCTTTCTAATCTCAAGTTTGCTTGAAAAAGACACATACGCGACTGTGCTAAGGTCGCAACAAATGTTATATTCGATTCAACCAAGCAAAAAACCAGCAGCTTTGCTGAATCCCCCCAGTAACAAACGAGATACAGATGGACGATCAATCTTTAAAACAACAGGCATTGTATTATCACGAATTCCCAACACCAGGAAAAATTAGCGTCACGCCTAGCAAGCAACTGGTCAATCAACGTGACTTAGCGCTTGCCTATTCACCTGGTGTTGCTGCACCATGTCTTGAGATTGAACGCGATCCTTCAACTGCTGCCCTTTATACTGCACGCGGTAACCTTGTAGCGGTGGTGACTAATGGTACTGCAGTACTGGGCTTAGGAAATATCGGTCCTTTGGCTTCTAAACCGGTTATGGAAGGTAAAGGCGTACTGTTCAAAAAATTTGCAGGTGTGGATGTTTTCGATATCGAAATTGCAGAAAACGATCCTGACAAAATTGTCGACATCGTTGCAGCCTTAGAGCCAACCTTTGGTGGTATTAACCTCGAAGATATTAAGGCTCCAGAGTGTTTTTACATCGAGCAAAAACTTCGTGAACGCATGAACATTCCTGTGTTCCATGACGATCAACACGGTACATCTATTATCGTGGGTGCAGCTCTTCTTAATGCATTGCAATTCAACGGCAAAAAAATTGAAGAGATTAAAATTGTCGCTTCTGGTGCCGGTGCTGCAGCTCTGTCTTGTTTAAATCTTCTTTGTGCCTTGGGTGCTAAAAAAGAGAATATCATCGTTGCCGATTCACGTGGTCTATTAACCACTCAGCGTGAAGGTCTGGATGAATCTAAAAAAGCATACGTACAAGACATAGAAGGCTCTCAACTTGCTGATGTCATTGGCGGTGCAGACATGTTCCTTGGTCTTTCTGCAGCCGGTATTCTCACCAAAGAGATGGTGAAACTGATGGCCAAAGATCCGATCATCTTTGCATTGGCTAATCCAGATCCAGAAATTCTGCCTGAACACGCGCACGAAGTTCGTGATGATGTCATCATGGCGACCGGTCGTTCAGACTATCCAAACCAGGTGAACAACGCACTTTGCTTCCCTTATATCTTCCGTGGTGCATTAGACGTTGGCGCAACCACCATCAACGAAGAAATGAAGATCGCCTGTGTACACGCAATTGCTCGCATGGCGCATGTTGAAGCAGATGCAGCATCTTATGGCGAAAAATCGGCATCATTTGGCCGTGAATATTTAATTCCGCGTCCACTCGATCAACGCTTGATTCTTGAAATTGCTCCTGCAATTGCACAAGCAGCTATGGATTCAGGTGTAGCAACTCGTCCAATCAAAGATTTCTCTGCATATCGTCAACGTTTGTCTGAGTTTGTTTACAACTCGGCATTCATGATGAAACCGATTTTTGCCCAAGCTAAAACAGATCCTAAACGTATTGCCTATGCTGAAGGTGAAGACTTGCGCGTACTTCGTGCAATCCAAATTGCCGTGGATGAAGGCTTGGCTAAACCGATTCTGGTTGGTCGTACCGCAGTGATTGAAGCAAACATCAAGAAATTGGGCTTGCGTCTTGAAAACGGTGTGAATATTGAAATCGTAGATCAGGAAAAAAATCCGAACTACGAAAAATTTGCCGATGATTACTACAACATTATGCAACGCAAAGGGGTAACGCCTGAGTATGCACAACGTGAAACACGCCGCCGCTCTACCCTCATTGCTTCGATGCTGGTAAAACACGGTTTAGCTGATGGGATGCTATGTGGTACTTACTCAAGTTACGATATCCACTTAGACTTCGTGGGTAATGTGATTGGGAAAAAAGAAGGTCATAAAACTTTCTTCACTCTGAATGCGTTAATGCTTGAAGACCGTAATCTGTTTATTGCTGATACGTATATCAACCGTAACCCTACAGCTGAACAGCTGGCTGAAATGACCATTTTAGCTGCTGAAGAAGTACGTCGTTTTGGCGTAACACCACGCATCGCGCTTCTTTCTCACTCAAGCTTCGGTAGCGACCAAGATGACTTAAGTGCGCAAAAAATGCGTAAAGTATTTGAAATTTTGAGTGAAATTGCACCTGAACTTGAAGTTGAAGGTGAAATGCACGGCGATTCTGCATTGGATGAAAATATTCGCCATTTTGCCTTCCCGAACTCACGTTTCAAAGGTTCGGCAAACCTGTTGATTATGCCTAATCTGGATGCCGCCAACATTTCGTTTAACCTGTTGAAATCAACTTCCGGTAATAACGTGACGATTGGTCCTATCCTGTTGGGTGCTGCAAAACCTGTACACATTTTGACACCAACAACGACTACACGTCGCTTGGTGAACATGACTGCATTAACTGTTGCTGAAATTCAGGAAAATGAAAAATCAGCACTTTAATTTAGTTAGCTAGATCACATTTTGTGACTTGAGAAAACCTCTATTCTGTAGCATGATTGCTTGAAGAATAGAGGTTTTTTCATGCAAGTTTATTTAGTAGGCGGTGCAGTTCGAGATCACTTGCTCGGACACCCCTATCACGAAAAAGATTATGTTGTGGTTGGCGCAACGCCCGACCAGCTTCTTGCTCAAGGCTATCAGCCGGTGGGTAAGGATTTTCCTGTTTTTTTGCATCCCGAAACAAAAGAAGAATATGCACTGGCACGTACTGAACGCAAGTCAGGTCGTGGCTATCATGGTTTTGAATTTCATACCGATCCTAGTGTTACTCTTGAAGAAGACTTAATCCGTCGCGACCTAACCATCAATGCCATGGCGATGGACAGTGAAGGCAATATCTATGACCCCTATCATGGTCAGCAAGATTTAGAACAGCGAATTTTACGTCATGTCTCCGATGCCTTTGTAGAAGATCCCCTGCGCGTTCTTCGTATCGCCCGCTTTGCTGCACGTTATAAACGTTTAGGCTTTAGTGTGGCGGAAGAAACCCTCGCTTTAATGAAACAATTGGTGGAATCAGGCGAGCTCAATGCACTGATCTCGGAACGTGTCTGGAAAGAAACTTCACGTGCACTGATGGAAGTTCATGCCGATGAATACTTTAGTATTTTGCGAACCTGTGGTGCATTAAAAGCCTTGTTCCCGGAACTGGATGCCTTATACGGTATTCCACAGCGTCCTGAATATCATCCGGAAATTGATAGTGGTATTCATACCATGATGTCATTACAACAAGCCTGTAAAGCCAACTATTCTTTAGATGTACGATTTGCCGTTCTGGTTCATGACTTAGGCAAAGCATTGACTCCTGCAGACGAATTACCGCGTCATATCATGCATGAAGAACGTGGAGTAAAACCGGTCACTGAAATTTGTGATCGCCTTAAAGTCCCAACCAATACCAAACAACTGGCCATTGCTGTATGTAAAGAACATTTAAAATGCCATCAGGCTTTAAGCTTGAAACCGGGTACCTTATGGCGTTTATTGCAACGACTCGATGTGCTGCGTCGTCCTGAACGTGTCGAAGCTTATGTACAAGCCTGTGAATGTGATTCTCGTGGCCGTTTAGGTCTGGAAGACCGTGAATATCCTCAGGCTGCTTATGTGCTTGAAGCCATGCAAGTGGTGCGTAATATCAAGGCACAAGATTTACCGCCTGATATTCAGGGACCTGATATTGGTGAAATGCTGATTCAACGCCGCATTAAAGCGATTGAACAGCTCAAAGCACAACAGATGGTGGCTGCTGTATAGCCCATAAAAAAAGCACCTGAAGGTGATTTTTTTTGATTTCTATCAATCTCCCTAAATCCCTCTTTGGAAAAGAGGGACTTCCTCCCCTTTATGAAAGGAGGTTAGGGGGGATTACTAGTAATCATTTAAATCAAGAAACATCTGCCGGGAAAGTAATCACTTTTTCCAGCTTCATTTGTTCAGTCGCAACCATTAATAGACGATCTATACCCAAAGCAATACCTGAACATTCTGGCATCTGAGGCAAAGCTGCCAACAAATATTCATCGATTGGCATCACATGCAGTCCCAAAGCTTCTCGCTCTGAGTTATCAGCGGCAAAACGGGAACGCAATACATCAGCATCGATCAGTTCATCATAAGCATTGGCGAGTTCCAAACCTTCAATATAAAGCTCAAAACGAGCGGCAACCAGCTCACCATCTTCATCGATTTTCGTCTTGGCGAGCGATGCCAGTTCAGGTGGAAAATCGGTTAAAAATACCGGAGTATCAAAACCCAGACTCGGTTCAACAAAATGCGAGAACAGCAGATCGATGTAACCCAAGCGATCATCACCTAAATCCAGATTTAACCCCACCCGGTTACAGCAATCTTTTAATTCTTTTAAGCTCGCTTGCAATGGATTTAAATCCAGACGATCGATGAAGGCATGCTTATAGCTAAGGATGGTCGGACGTACTGAACCAAAACGATGCTTTAAAGTCACATTTAACAGGTCGGTCACTTCAAACATCAGTTCTTTCAAGCTTAATCCGGGACGATACCATTCCAGCATGGTGAATTCGCTATTGTGTTTACGGCCATGCTCATCATCACGGAAGACTTTGCAGATTTGATAAATGGGTCCGCTACCACTGGCCAACAGCCGTTTCATGGCAAATTCAGGCGAAGTTTGCAGATAGTGGGTCTGCTGTTTGCCTCGTACATGACGCTGCGCCTGTATGGATGCCAGATGCACATCGGACACCCCTGCCTGTGACAAGATCGGCGTTTCCACCTCAAGCACATTGCGTTCAGCAAAAAACTGACGGATTTGTGCATACATTTTGGCACGCGCTTGCATAGCCTTTAAATCACAAGTCGGCTGATAAGAAACAGATGGACTCATGCCTTAGGCCCTCCATGCGCAGCCCACTCACGGCGTAGCGGATAGGTTTTGCGTAAATAATCAAAGGCTTTTTGATCGACCTTGCCATCTTTTAGGCAGGCGCGTAAGTTCGCATCATCACGGGCAATATCATAAATCTGGGAAAGATATTGTTTCAGTACAGCTTTTAGGTCGCGCTCTTTGAAATACTGTTCGCAAACCGGCAACTGGGTTTCAAATTTTTTGTCGGCCGGATAATCAAAGGTTTTGCAAAAAGTATCATAGATCATCTGGGTGCCACGTGCCTTGCCTTCCAGACTGTAGCCGGCAATATGCGGGGTGACCAAAGTGATTAGATCCAGCAACTCAGCTGAAATTTCTGGTTCATGTTCAAAGACATCCAGCACCACCTGACGGCCGGTCTTTTCAATATCTGCTATTAGAGCTGCCTCGGACACCACAGGCCCGCGTGCCGAATTAATTAAAATGGCTTCAGCTTTCATGCTTGCCAAAGCTGCAGCATTGATCAGATGATAGGTCGGATGCTCACCCGTCTTGATTAGAGGCACATGGATGGAAATGGCATCGGCTGTTTTTAATAATTCCTCAAATTCAACTTGATTGACTTGTTCGCGTTGTACAAAGGGATCATAACCAATCACATTCCAGCCCAGAAGTTTGGCCATAGTCGCCAGACGTGAGCCTACATTTCCCAGCCCGACAATACCCAAGGTAAAAGTATCATTGGCATCAATCAGCTCAGGTTTTAGCTGTAATAAAGCGGTAATCACATATTCAGCAACGGCCTGTGCATTACAGCCTGCGGCATTTGACCAGGCAATCTTGTTGTGTTCCAGTGCTGCAATATCCAAGTGATCGGTACCAATGGTTGCACTGCCGACGAACTTGATCGCACTATCTGCAATTAAAGCTTGATTAACTTTCGTTACCGAACGAACCAAAAGTGCTGCTGCATCTTTAACATCGGCATGGCTTAGGGTACGCCCTGCTTTTTGTTCTATTTCACCAAATTCGGAAAAGAAATAGTCGGTAAATGCCAGATTTTCATCTGCAACGATTTTCATAATGCAATCCAATGATCTTATGCCGATTATGATAACGCTTAGCACTGCATCTGACCATGCACCTTATAGGTATCGCTTTCTCGCTTTGGACAATTTCACCAACACTAGGCTGCATAAAATAAATGTTATCTTTCCTTGCACAAAAAAAGGACCGAATACTTTAACAATCCGGTCCAACAGGAGCAAAACAAATATGGATCAAAAGAAGGTTGCTTAAGCTATCTCTCCATCAATAATGCCTTGCAATTTTAAGGCACGCAGCTCATCCGCCGTTTTAAAACGCGATAGAATCTGTTGAGTATGTTCTCCCAACTGCGGTGGCGCATTGCGATATTCTACCGGTGTATCCGAAAGCTTGATCGGAGATGCGATCACTTTAAAGTTTTCATTCAAAGCATGTGGAATATTCACCACCATGTCACGATGCTGAATTTGCGGTTCAGCCAACGCATCTTCCACTAAGTTGATCACACCCACCGGGACTTTCATGGCGTGAATGGCATCGACCCAATCTTTGGCATTTTTACCGAGAAAATATTCCGACAGTAATGCAATCAATTCATCACGGTGTTTGACCCGATCCTGATTGCGCTGAAATTTCACTTCTTCCAATAATTCAGGCAGTCCAATGGCAAGACACAAGTCCTTAAATTGCTTGTCATTACCACAGGCTATAATAAATTCCTTGTCCTTGGCCTTAAAAGTTTGATACGGCACAATATTCGGATGACTATTTCCCATCCGCTTTGGCGAAATTCCAGTGCTTAAATAGTTCATACCCTGATTGGCCAACGTGGCAACTTGTACATCCAGTAAAGACATATCGATATATTGGCCACGTCCAGTATGCTGACGTGCCAACAAGGCTGCCTGAATGGCGATGGTTGAATACAGGCCGGTTTGAATGTCCACAACTGCCACACCTACTTTTTGCGCACCTGCGCCCGGTTCACCGTCTTTTTCACCGGTAATGCTCATCAGCCCCGACATACCCTGAATGATAAAGTCATAGCCCGGTTCTTCGGCACGCGGTCCATCCTGACCAAAACCGGTAATCGAGCAATAGACCACATTGGGATTCAGTGCACTTAAGCTTGCATAATCCAGTCCATATTTTGCCAGTGATCCGGCTTTATAATTTTCAATCACCACATCGGCAGTTTTGGCAATTTCCCGTATAATTTCCTGACCTTGAACTGAGGCAATATCCACAGCCACTGAATATTTATTACGATTGGCACACTGAAAATATCCAGATTCACGCGTGGCATTGCCCTGCTGGTCTGGCATCCATGGCGGCCCCCACATGCGGGTATCATCACCCACTTGTGGACGTTCAATTTTAATCACTTCTGCGCCTAAATCTGCCAGGATCTGTCCACACCAAGGACCAGCCAATACCCGACTCAAATCCAGCACCCGAATTCCCTGTAATGCACCCATTGTCATTCCTTAATAGAGGAAGATGCCGCACAGACATCTTCCTGTGATTGATTATGATTGTTGTTGTGGATCGTACTGACGGTCTTTAATGAACAGACCCGGTAACACACCTGCGACAAAGTACGCTACGCCCATTACAATAAAGGCCATGGTGAATGTGCCGCCCGATGCCAGGAAACCAATCGTCGCTGGGGCAATTGCCGCACCGACGCGGCCGATGTTATAGGCACCGCCAATCGCTGTACCGCGTACATCTGTAGAGAAGCTCTCTGCCATATAGGTCGCATTTACGCCATATGGAATGCCGTATAGGAAGCCAAAAGTCACCAACAAGTACAGAATGTTGTCTGGCGTATTGCAGAAGATAATCACTGGCAAGAACACGGCACTGGCAAGAGTACCGAATACAAACACCGCACGACGGTTAAATTTATCTGCCAGATAGCCTGCCAGAATCTTGCCGAGAATCATGGCGGTATATGAACCCACCATATAGCTGGTCAAGCTCTTAAAGTTCATGTGAACTTCGGTTTCCAGATAGCTTGGCATCCAGTTGTTAATGCCGTAATAACCGAATTGCAGGAAGAATGCCGTAGTCATCCAGAGCAAAAACATTTTGCGATGCTTAAAGTTATTGAAAATCTGCTTGTAGATGCTGCCACTTTTCGATTTTTCCTGAGCAACCACCGCTTTAGGCTGAGTTTTGCCTTGTAGGGCATTCAATTTGGTCAGCTGCCATGATTTTGGTTCTGGCACAAAGCGTTGCAGGAAAATATTGATAAATGCAGGAATCACAGTAATAAAGAACAGAATACGCCAGCCATGATCTGGAATGATCGAACCTGCTAGCAATGTTGCAACAATATAACCGACCGTTTGACCCGTTTGTAGCGTACCCAACACCGTTGTGCGGTAAGTGGTTGGTACATATTCGGCCATTAAAGTATTACAAGCCATATATAGTGCGCCAATGCCCAAAGCTCCAATAAAACGCAGTGCCATAAAGTGCTCAAAGCTATGGGTAAAACCTAACAAACAGGTGGCTATCGAAAAGAAAGTTACTGAGTTGGCAATGGTACGAACACGGCCAAATTTATCACATGCCCAGCCGCCCAATATTCCGCCAATCCCCATCCCTGCGAGTGATGCACTACCTAGAGCACCAGCCTGAAAGGTCGACAATCCAAATTCGGTCTTTAAGCTGGTTAAGCTATAAGACAGCAACATGATATCGACACCATCTACCACCATGGCAAAATAGGCGAATAGCAACGCCCACTTCCAGGTGTTGGGTCCGATTTTTTCATAGGTTCCAATATTGCGTGGCAAAGAACTCGCTGGAGTTCCTGCAATTGTTTGAACGTCATTGTCCATGATTTATTACCTCATTTTCCCAAATGAGTCATCGGCAGTCTCATGTCTCTACATTTGCCTTATACCGTTCTTTATTGTTTTTCTTATGACATCTTTTGAACTCAGGCTTGCAAATGCACAGCTTTACAAGAATGTTTCACGACGAATCCTTTATCTATGTTTATTAATTTTTGAAAACAAAAGCACTCTGGGATGTTCACGAATGAACATCCTGAGTTGATCTAAATGAATTAGTTACAGAATGCGGCAATGCCTGTTTGTGCTCGGCCTAGAATCAGCGCATGCACATCATGTGTACCCTCATAGGTATTCACCACTTCCAGATTCACCAGATGACGCGCCACGCCGAATTCATCACTGATGCCGTTGCCGCCCATCATATCGCGTGCTACACGCGCAATATCCAATGCCTTGCCACAGTTATTACGCTTGATCAGCGAGGTACCTTCAACCGCTGCAATGCCTTCATCTTTCATGCGTCCAAAACGTAGTGCCGCCTGTAAACCTAAGGCAATTTCAGTCTGCATATCCGCCAGTTTCTTCTGAATCAGCTGGTTGGCAGCCAATGGACGACCAAACTGTTTACGGTCCATGGTGTACTGATGAGCTGTATGCCAGCAGAATTCCGCTGCACCCATTGCACCCCAGGCAATGCCATAACGCGCACTGTTCAGACAGGTAAATGGACCTTTTAAGCCACGCACTTCAGGAAAGGCATTTTCTTCCGGAACAAAGACATTATCCATGACGATTTCTCCGGTAATCGAAGCACGTAAACCGACTTTACCGTGAATCGCAGGTGCAGACAGCCCTTCCCAACCTTTTTCTAAAATAAAACCACGAATGTCACCGACATTACCTTCTTTCGATACTTCTTTGGCCCAAACCACAAATACATCCGCGATTGGACTGTTGGTAATCCACATTTTCGCACCGGTTAAACGGTAGCCACCGTCGACTTTTTTGGCGCGGGTAATCATGCTACCTGGATCAGAACCATGATCCGGTTCAGTCAAGCCGAAACAGCCAATGTATTCCCCCGTAGCAAGCTTCGGCAGATATTTCCGTTTTTGTTCTTCCGAACCAAATTCATTAATCGGCACCATCACCAATGAGCTTTGTACACTGGCCATAGAACGGTAGCCTGAATCGACATATTCAATTTCACGTGCAACCAGACCATAGCTGACATAATTCAAGCCTGCACCGCCGTATTGTTCAGGAATGGTTGGACCTAAAAGACCTAACTCCCCCATCTCACGGAAAATGGTTGGATCAGTCTTTTCATGGCGGAACTGTTCAAGTACCCGAGGTTGTAAACGTTCCTGGCAGTAGGCATGAGCGGTATCACGAATCATGCGCTCTTCTTCAGTCAATTGCTGTTCCAGTAAAAATGGATCTTGCCAATTGAACTGCGCTTTAACCGTTTTTTTAGTATTGACCATTTGATTCATCGCTTCCTCTGCTTGAGATCAGTTTTCATTGTAAATGTTCTACTTTGAGTTCGATGGTATGTGTGAATGATCATCCTTTCAAACGATAAATTTGCATGTAGATATTCTGTTTCTGCATACCTGAATGCTTCATGATTAATTTTCACAGCTTAGAGCACTGAATCAACTACATGATTAAATGATTTTCAAGACTAAAGTCGAATAGGCTAGGGTTTACATTATGTCATTTTGAAATATCTGCACGATTAAAGGACTAATCCATGCGTCGAAGTATTCCTTCATTACAAGGCTTGTTATGTTTTGAATCTGCCGCGAAGCATGCCAGTTATACCCACGCATCTCAGGAACTGTTTATTACCCAAAGTGCAGTTTCCCGGCAAATCCAGCAACTGGAAGACTTTTTAGGCGTGAGCTTGTTTACCCGTACCCGTCACGGCGTAGAACTGACCCACGCCGGACAGCAATATTATAAAACCATTATCCCCTATTTAAGGGGGCTGGAACAAAGTACGCTGGATGTCATGTCACATAAGGGTCTAGGCGGAACGCTCAAGCTGGGCGTGGTTCCGACCTTTGCCACGCGCTGGCTGTTACCCAAATTGCATCGTTTCAATACACAATATCCTGAAATTACCGTGCATCTGGAAACCAGTACCAAGCCATTTTTATTTAATGAAAATATCTTCGATGCTGCCATTTATGCCGGTACACCGCAGCAGATTGAACACTGGCCCGGCACACAAACCCATTATTTAATGCATGAAGATGTGGTTCCGGTATGTTCACCTGCGCTGATTCGAAAATATTTTCCTGAAGCTGTAATGCTAAATCAAATGAGTTTTAATTTAACTGAAGAACAACTGGTTCAGCTTCCTTTGCTGCAACAGACCACCCGCCCCAGCATTTGGGAAGAATGGTTTGCACATCATCAAATTAAGCACACCAATCCCTTTGAAGGACAACGGCATGAACTGTTTTCCATGCTTGCCGTAGCGGCTAATCATGGCATGGGCATGGCTTTAATTCCTCAAATGCTGATTGAACAGGAATTAAAGGAAAAAAAACTGGTGATTGCTTCTACTAAAAAACTGGAAGGTCGCCGTGCCTATTATCTGGTGCATTCCAGCCAGGAGAGCTCGCCTTTGATTCAAAAGTTTGTCGACTGGATGCAGCATGAATTGTTGATTTCCTCACATAAAAAGCAAGATGAATAATCTCTTCAATTAACATAATAAAAAGTCGATACATGGACATATTTAAATATTTTTATCGACTGGTTTATTTTGAGCAGGCATTAAAAAAGCCCCTGTTTTCACAGGGGCTTTTGAATTTGGCGGAAGCGGTGAGATTCGAACTCACGGAGGACTCGCACCCTCGTCGGTTTTCAAGACCGGTGCATTAAACCGCTCTGCCACGCTTCCAATGGCGGCTATGATATAAATAAAATTCTCTCTTGGCAAATACTTTTCTAAGTTTTTCTCATCAACCGCTTAAAATAAAAACAAAACGCATTAATTTGCTGAATTTTCAGGCTTTTCATAACGAATTTCATTCACATACCACAGCTTTTTACCTAAGGGTGTCAGCACCTGCACTTCATCATCTACCTGCTTGCCCAATAAAGCTCGTGCCATGGGTGAATCAATAGAAATATTCTGTGGGTGATGATCATAAATTTCATCCACACCCACAATACGCAGTTTTTTTTTCTCACCGTCTTCGTTCTCGATTTCCACCCAGGCACCGAAATACACTTTGCCCTCTTGCTCAGGGGAAAAATCAATAATTTTGAGCTCTTCTAAACGTTTGCCCAAGTAACGAACACGACGGTCGATCTTACGTAAAATTTGCTTATTGTACTGGTAGTCAGCATTTTCCGACCGATCCCCGAGACTCGCTGCCCAGTTCACTTTTTTGGTAATTTCAGGCCGTTCTTCATGCCATAAATGTTGTAATTCTGCGACCAGTTTGTCATGACCAGTACGTGTAATTAAGTTAGATTTCATGATGTTTTTTGAAGTTCTGCTTACATTTTGTTTACAAGAATGGTCTATTCTATCCCGTATTTACACACAACTAAAGTTTATAAAATTAATTCTTCAATAAAATTAATTTGTTATGCTACATTTCTCTAAAATTTTTCGTACAAAATTTGACAAGCTTATTTTTCAGCCGTATTATGCGCGCATGTTTTTAGATCGCTTAATTTTTAATCTATGTAGAAATTCTACATTATTCTCCTTTTAATCCAATGTCATTTTTTGAATGACGTCATGTGCCCAACCCTTATTGAATTTATCAAACTTGCAAAAGTCCGAGGCCTATTTGCCTTTGCTTTTTAGGGCATAAATTACTTGTAGCGGAGACACCATGCACAGTAGTTCAACTTCTGGAGTGAGGCTTTGCCTTAACTCATTAACTTCTTCTCTCCCATTAAAAATTCTTGCATTTACGACTGCATTAATTCCATTCCACAGTATCAATGCAAGTAAATCTTACCAATATGATTCTGTGGTCGATGGCAAACAGCTGACTGTGGTTTCAGTTGAAAATCCAACCACAATATTTCAAGATGGTTCACACCAACATGGTTTTGGTTATGATCTGGCACGCAACTACGCCAACAGCTTGAATGTTAAGCTGGTGTTTAAAACTGTGCCGGATAATGCCACGGCATTGAAATGGGTTGCACAAGGTAAAGCCAACTTTGCCATGACGACTGCAGATGTACGTACTATCGAGCAAAAGCATTTAACTTCTTTTTCTGCAACTTGTGGTGATATCAGTAGCTTGCAGCAAAATGGCCTAAATACCAATCTGAACTGGGTATTTAAGCATGCCAATGATCCATTGACTCAAACTGCAAGTGGTTTTGTCTGTCAAGGTAAACTGTCTGGTTCAATTCGCCGATTGGCTTCATTCTATAATAGGAATGTAGTAGAAGAACAATCATGGGATAGTATTCAGCGTGATCTGAATCAGCGCATGCCGATTTATAAGGCCAGCTTTAAAAATACCGCTGCAAAATATGATCTGGACTGGCACTTATTGGCAGCGATTGGTTATCAGGAGTCCTACCTGAAACCTAATTCTGTTTCACCAACAGGCGTGCGCGGTTTGATGATGCTAACCAATGGTACAGCAAAGGCCATGGGTGTCAGTAACCGAACCGATCCGGCACAAAGTATTGAAGGTGGTGCGAAATATTACGACCAGATGCTAAGCCGTTATTCAGACGTACCTTTGCCTGACCGTAACTGGTATGCTCTGGTTGCTTATAATATGGGGCCAGGTGCAGTGGATCAGATTCAAGATAAAATCCGTGCACAAGGTCAAAACCCGAATAACTGGGTCAACCTGTATGGTTATTTAGAGCGTAATAAAGCCAGCAATGGCCGTTACCGTCAAGCAGTGCAATATGTAACACGCATTCGTGCCTATTTAGAACATATTAAGACTTCAGAGTTAGTGAATATTTAATTTCTTCTAAATACAAAAAAGCTTACCCTTGGGTAAGCTTTTTATTGCGCTAGATATTAGTTATAGAGACTTAAGCGGTTTGTTCAAGCACTTTCTTGAATAAATCTTTTTGTTCTTGGCTTGGCTTGGCTGTTTGTAAAGCCATCAATTGTGACATATCACCCTGAACTTTAATTTTACCGGTCATGAATGCCTGCATTGCAGCAGCCATATCAAATTCCAGGAACACTTTACGTAAAGTTTCCCCATCCATGTTCAAAGTGGTTTTCGCATTTGAAGATAGACCTTTTTTGATTGCACCACCATCAAGAGACAATTCTGTATTGCCTTGGGCATCAGATACCACCAGGTTGATGGCTAAATTTGCAAGTGCAGGTGGCAAGTTTAAATCACCGGCTTGCGCAGTTAATGTTTCTACAGTTGAAAACCAATCATCAGTTAAAAAGGCAGGCATGATCTTTCCTCAATTTATTTGTCCATTGGTGTCGCCTATCCAGACAACATCTTTGTGAAGCTATTTTGCTTGAAGCTTGTTATAGCATGTAAAATTGTTTTCTGCTTAACGTTTTTTGTACGATGCGTTCAATTTTTATATTTTTAATACATTTCTTAAGTAAATCAGATATATAAAATAGACACCAATCCTGAAATTGGTGTCTAAAGACCATCTTAGTCGGCAGCAAAACCTAAATTGACCATATTGATACGTTTGCTTTGCCCTTCTTCTTCTTCAGTTGAACAACTGCCGGTGAAATCAATTTCACGTTGCGCATCTAAAGCTTCAAAGTCAAACAATTCACGATCCGCCAATTGTGAAGGCGATACATTCTGCATGGCACCAAAAATACTGTGTAAACGTTTCGGATATTGTGCATCCCATTCACGCAACATATTGTTGATCATGGCACGCTGCAAGTTTTCCTGTGAACCACACAAGTTACACGGAATAATCGGGAACTGACGCATTTCTGCATATTTAATAATGTCTTTTTCTTCCACATAAGCCAGTGGACGAATCAGGATATTCTTTTTGTCAGAAGACAACAGTTTTGGTGGCATCGCCTTCAAGCTGCCGCCATGGAACAGGTTCAGGAAGAAAGTGGCCATAATGTCATCACGATGATGACCTAAAGCCACTTTGGTTGCGCCAATTTCCTGCGCAAATCCATACAATGAACCACGACGTAAACGTGAACACACTGCACAGTAGGTTTTACCTTCAGGGGTCAGTTTTTTGGTAATGCTGTAAGTGTCTTTTTCCAGAATATAATAAGGAATGTTATTTTCTTCTAAATAACGTGGCAAAACATCTTCAGGGAAACCTGGCTGCTTTTGGTCAAGGTTGACTGCAACCACATCAAAATTGATCGGTGCAATCCGTTTGAACTGCAACAAAATATCCAGCAAGGTATAACTGTCTTTACCACCAGAAATACAGACCATTACCTTGTCGCCATCTTCGATCATTTTAAAATCACGAATGGCATGACCGACTTGACGGCGAAGCTTTTTCAACAAACGGTAATATGCCGAGCTAGTTGGCAGTTCTGGTTTGAAATTAAATCCTTGTTCGGACTCAACTGGCGAGTACATAGACGAGATTTACCCATAAATAAAAATACCGCGCAATTTTATCCGATTCAGTCCCACATCGCACCAAAAGAATGTAATTTCTGCAAATTGCTTATTACTATCCTTTTCATCTAAAACCCTGATATTTATTTTGACCTTAGCAGTTCAAAAAATAGCCACGATGCTTGCCATTTGTACTTTTCCACAGTTGTCCACAAAACCTGTGGATAACTTTGTGGATTTTAAAACACTTGACAAGGTGTCTGACCTGCAAGTTAAGGCTTCTATTTAAATTGATCATTTTTTGATCAATTTTGTTTTTATTTAAAATCAATAGCTTATATGTGTCAAGTTATCCTGATTAAAAAAAAATTAAAATTTTTTTTGATTACTATCTCTACAAACAGTACTTGATTTTTACAAATTAGTGGGGAAATTAATGGAGTAATGCTTTCTAACTTGTTTTTTTTTGTTAAACTCCACTTGTACTGTTTGGAACAGATGTTTTCTATCTATAAAAATGAAAAATAACTTTGTAAAAACTGGACTTTATTTTTTGGGGTTTGTGGCAGTTCATTCTGTTGCAACGACTAGTTATGCCGGTGAAACCATTTATCAGTTAAAAGATTCGAATGGTACGACCTTGCTCACCAATAAAAAAAATCGTTATAACCATCTTAAAGTCGAAAAAAAGACTTACTACCCAGACAGCAATATCCATAGCTATAGTAACTGGGGTTCATCTGAAGCTTCGGTACTTCCGAGTTATAGTCGCAATAAAAATGTCTTTGACCCCTTGATTAAACAGGCTGCTTCTCAGCATGGAATATCTGAAGGACTGATTAAAGCCGTGATGCATACCGAATCTGGTTTTAATGTCAATGCACGCTCGCCTGTGGGTGCCCAGGGACTGATGCAGCTCATGCCGGCGACTGCACGACGCTTTAATGTTTCAAATGCTTTTGACCCGCAACAAAACATTATGGGTGGAGCAAAATACCTGGCTTGGCTGATGAAACGCTTTAACGGTAATACCTCGCTGGTATTAGCCAGTTATAATGCCGGTGAAGGCAATGTCACCAAATATGGCGGTGTTCCTCCGTTCAAAGAAACACAAGATTATGTCAGACGCGTGAGCAGCCGTTTCAGCAACTTATATGCCAATGGCTTGGGTCATAGCTCAAATTCAACAAAATCTGGTTCCGATGCCGGCAAAATTGTTGCCCAATCCGACAATGATAAATCTGCTTCATCACATGCAGCCCCTCGTTATAGTTCCCAGCGTCAAATTATCATGGCATCCGATGGCAGTTTCACCGATGCCCCCGGCTCGTATGCCACGGCACATGCGACAGCTTCTGCAAGAATTTCAATTGTTGATAATTAAATTGTTTTAGAAACTGCACCATTATCGAGTTTTCTTAATTTTTCCTTGAATTTTTAACACTTACACCTCATATTTACTAAGACGATTTTTGATTCATAAATCAGATTATTTTTTTATTATAAGAGGATTTTCTCAATGATGCGGATTGGTTTGTTCTTGCTTACCAACCTCGCGGTACTGGTTGTAGCTGGCATTATTTTGTCACTCTTCGGTGTCGGTAGTTACCATGGCGCGGGTGGCTTAAATCTAGGCAACCTAATGGTCATCTGTTTTGTCTTTGGTATGGTTGGTTCTCTCATTTCCCTCTTCATGTCAAAATGGATGGCGAAAAAAACCACTGGTACAGAATTAATTGACCCGAATGCGCCTCGTAACCAAGCAGAAGCATGGTTATTACAAGAAGTTGCACAATTGTCGCAACGCGCTGGTATTAACATGCCAGAAGTGGGTATTTTCCCTTCTTATCAGTCCAATGCTTTTGCTACAGGCTGGAACAAAAACGACGCTTTAGTCGCCGTTTCAACGGGTTTACTCGAACGAATGAACAAAGACGAACTTCGTGCGGTACTTGCGCATGAAATTGGTCACGTTGCCAATGGCGATATGGTGACTCTTGCCTTGATTCAAGGTGTCGTCAATGCCTTTGTCATGTTCTTTGCTCGTGTAGTCGGTGACTTTATTGACCGTAACGTGTTTGGTCGTGAAGACGGCGAAGCACCGGGCCTGGCTTACTTTGGTATTACCATGGTACTGGATATTGTATTTGGTATTTTGGCATCTTCTATCGTCATGTGGTTCTCACGTCAGCGCGAATATCGTGCCGATGAAGCAGGCGCGCGTTTAGCGGGTAAACAAGCGATGATTTCTGCATTATTGCGTTTACAGGCAGAATCAGAACTACCTGATCAAATGCCGAAAGAAATGAAAGCCTTTGCAATTGCAGAAGGTAAAGAACAAGGTTTTAGCCTGGCTGCTTTGTTCCAGACCCACCCTACCATTGAACAACGTGTGGCTGCATTACACCAGTTAAATTGTCCATAATCTGTTGAGATAAATGGAATATAAAAAGCCTCCGTCATGGAGGCTTTTTTTATGTGGCTGGATCTAATCTAAAAAATTGCTTAGATCAATTAATCACAGCCTATCTTTGATGAATACTTAAATTAAAACGTAAATATGCGATCCAAATGATATGTCAGCAAAACCATTTACAGCTAAATTCATAGCACTATCATCGATTGAGGTATACTCCCGCACGGCTTTAAACCTTCAAACCTTGCCACCATTGCCATAACCAACTGAACCCCAACCACATGGCAATGATTAATAAAACGATAAAAACAACACCGAACAGATCAGGAAGATGCAGCCAGATCCAGGCCACGACAGGATTCCGCCAAAAAGCAGAATATTGCTGCTTGTGCTCTAGACGTTCATGTAAAAAGGGATGGGTGACATGCGACTCACTGCGAATCTGATATTCCTCACGTATATGATCATGGACGATTGCCAAGGCTTTACGACTGGGGCGAATAAACACATCAAATATAGTTCCCAACACTGGGATAAAACCGACCACAGCATCCATCATGGCCAATCTCAGCACTGGAGCCAGCTTGCTTTGTGGCACGCCAATTTGCTTAGCCTTATAGATGGTATAGCAAGTCAGTACAAATCCGGCAACATCTCCAACCACTGGAATGGTACTTAAGGCAGCATCCGCCCCGACACCCTGCTTGGTAAATGGAATTCGAACCACCGAATCCATCATATTGGCAAATTTGGCCAAATCCCGTTCCAAACGTATGACTTCTTGCTGGCTAAGTTTTTTTGGTTGTTCAGACATCGCCTGTTCCCAAGACATGATTCATCTAAATAATTGAGATTACATCATATCTTCGTGCATTGATGTGTATTGATGTAATGAACAAGTGAGAGGAAACTACGAACTATGTACTACACAAATCCCTCAATATCCCACTTTTGCTTCAGAATATTGAGGGATTGAATTACATCAGATTATGCCTGTGGTTTGGCTTTAAACAGGGTACGAATCAGCACATACATAAAAGGAATAAAAATCAGCACCAAACAGGTCGCAAAGATCACGCCGCCTAAAACACTCACCCCGATTTCCTGACGGCTGGCTGCACCTGCACCAAAGGCAAATACCAGTGGAATCACCCCCGCACCAAAAGCCAGTGAAGTCATCAGAATCGGGCGTAAACGCAGACTTGCCCCTTCCAGAGCAGCCTCAATCACACTGCGGCCTTGCTGCTCCGCAAGTGCGGCAAACTCGACAATTAAAATGGCATTTTTACAGGACAAGCCTATCGTGGTAAGCAAGGCAATCTGAAAATAAATGTCATTTGGAAAACCGGCAAAATAGCTGGACAGGATATTACCGCCAATCCCCAAAGGAATAGCAGTTAATACTGCCGTAGGAATAGACCAGCTTTCATACAGGGCTGCTAAACACAGGAAAATAAATCCAATCGACAACACATACAACAATAAAGCCTGATTACTCGAGCGTTTTTCTTCATAGGATAAACCGCTCCATGCCACGTCTATCCCCGGGTGCTGTGCAACCAGCTGCTCAACATCACCCATTGCCACGCCCGAACTGACATCTTTGGCAGTATCGGCTTCCATTTGCAGGGCGGTATAGCCCATATAACGATTGACCACATCCGGCCCACCACTCCAGCTGACCGTGGCAAAATTGCTAAAAGACACCATCTGATTCAAGTCATTGCGCACATACCAGTATTGCAGGTCTTCAGGTTTAGAACGGAATTCAGCATCGCCCTGCATCATTACCCGTTTAATCCGGCCGCGATCAATAAAATCATTGATATAGCTGCCGCCCCATGCGCTCGCCAAGGTACTGTTTATGGTCGCTTGTGACAGGCCATTTGCCATCGCCAGTTTCTGGTCAATATTCACCTTCAATCCTGCTTTATCAGGATTCGAGCGTTTGTCCAGATTTTCAAAAGTGCGGTATTGTTTTGCCTGCTGCTGCAATTGCTTAAACTGGCTATCCAGATAGGCACGACCTTGGCCATTGATGTCACGAATCCAGAAATCCAATCCATCAGTTTGGCCTAAACCACTGACCGAAGCGGGCATGGTCACATTAATCTGTGCATTCGGATTGTTTTTAAAATGTTTTAAGGCGCGTTCCCGAATCGCTTGGGCCGAATTTTCTTTGCCGGAGCGTTCATCCCAATGTTTTAAGGCAATAAAACCCTGACCTAAATTTTGTCCCGTTCCCGCCATATTACGGCCATAACGCACCATCACCAGATTTACATTCTGTTTTTCATTGTTCAGAAAATATTGTCTAATCTGCTCACCAATTTCGGAACTTCTCGACATCGGTGCACCATCTGCTAGCTTAAACTGCACATTTAAAATGCCCTGATCTTCACTGGGAATAAAACTGGTCGGTAAAGCCCTATAAAACAAGGCAAACACACTGATCAGCGCAGCAAACAGTACCAGACAAATGGCTTTATGCTGCAGGGTTAAAGTGGATAATTGAAGATAGCGCTGCTTTAAGCCATCCAGATTCTGGTTAAACCAGACCGCCCATCGGGCAGGCTGTGGATTCGGCTTTAAAATCAGGGCACATAAAGCTGGAGTTAAAATAAGGGCAACAACCAAAGATAAAGCCATGGCAGCGACCAAGGTAATCGAAAACTGGCGGTAAATCACACCTGTTGAACCGCCAAAAAATGCCATGGGAATAAACACGGCCGTCAGTACCAGTGTAATCCCGACCAATGCCCCACTAATTTCCTGCATGGATTCAATCGATGCCTGCTGAGCCGTTAAATTTTTCTCATGCATCAGCCGTTCAATATTCTCTACCACTACAATGGCATCATCCACCAGCAGCCCAATCGCCAAAACCAGGGCAAACAGGGTTAGCGTATTGATACTCAAGCCGAGCACATACAATATCGCCATTGTTCCTAGCAGTACCACAGGTACGGTAATTGCGGGAATAAGCGTTGCGCGCCAGTTTTGCAGAAACAGAAACATCACTGCAATCACCAGCAATACCGCTTCGAACAGGGTTTTCACCACTTCCTTAATCGATTCTTTGACAAATGGCGTATTATCACGCGGATAAACCAGCTTATAGCCTTCAGGAAGCTGCTTCGAAATCTGATCCACTTCAGCCTGAATTAGTGCTGAAGTCGCTAGGGCATTAGCACCGGAAGCCAGCGAAATGCCCATCCCGGCAGAAGGAAAACCGTTGATGGTATTCATGGATTGATAATTTTCTGCCCCCAGTTCTACTCTAGCGACATCTTTTAAATAGATAAAACTGCCATCACGCGCAGATTTGACAATGATATTTTCAAATTCTGGCACCGTTTTTAAACGTGAACCCGAAGTGACTTTGGCATTTAAATACTGGTCTGCGACTGTCGGCAGATCCCCTACCGCCCCTGCTGCGACTTGGGTATTTTGGGCTTCAACCGCAGCGCGGATATCACTCGGTATTAAACTGTATTGTTTTAATTTTAACGGGTTTAGCCAGATACGCATGGCATATTGCGAACCAAAAACATCGACTTCACCAATACCGTCTATGCGTGCCAGATCTTCTTCCAGATGGGTCTGCATATAATCGGACAAGGCAATGCTGTCACTTTTACCAGTGGCATCGTACAGGCCAATGACCATGTGTGTATCACCCAGTGACTTGAATACATTCACTCCCTGACGCTGCACCTCATCCGGTAAACGATTCAGTACCCCATTAATCGCATTTTGTACCTGAACTTGTGCCGTATCCGGATCGGTGCCATTTTCAAAACTGATGTTAATGCGGCTGCGGCCGGATGAATCACTGCTGGAACTAAAATAAAGTAGATGATCAATGCCTTTAATTTGCTGTTCCAGCACCTGGGTAACACTTTCTTCCACCGTTTCCGCCGAAGCGCCGTTATAGCTGGCACTTACACTAATACGTGGCGGGGCAATATCCGGAAAGCGCTCTACCGGTAAATTCAGCATCGCAAAAATACCAAAAGCCATCAAGATAATGGCTAAAACACCTGCAAAAATCGGTCGATGAATAAAAAATCTAGACAGCATATGTCCTGGTCACTTAAAGGGTGAGATATGAAAAATTCAACTCAATCATTGAATACTTAAAATGATTTATTTGATATTGATCATCAATGACAGAAGTATAAAAGCCAACCATATTTAACAGAAAAATGAGACTTTGCCTTAAATAAGGAGAAAATATGAAGGGAATTTTTATATTAAATCGTTATCTCTTGTGACGCTTGGCTCATGGCACATATTTTTAATGTTTTTATTTCAATATTTTAATTTATTTTTTGATTAATTTTAGATTAAGCAAAATCGAATATAATGGCTCAAATTAGTCAATGTTTGAGTGCAATGAACTCTTATTCCCCTTTTAAAGGCAAAACAGGTGTTAAGCGTGTATTCAATGCCACCCAGTATTCACTGGCTGGTTTTAAGGCAGCATTTATGCATGAAGCTGCTTTTCGTCAGATCGTATTCATTAATACCATTTTAATTCCAGTCAGCTTTTTTCTGGATGTCAGTACCGTTGAACAAGCCCTCATGGTGGCTGTCTGTTTGCTGGCACTCATTGTGGAATTGTTCAATTCAGCCATTGAAGCCGTGGTCGACCGTATTTCATTAGAAAAACATCCGCTTTCAAAGAATGCCAAAGACATGGGCAGTGCAGCGCAGTTTGTTTCCCTCAGCATAATCTTTTTTGTTTGGCTGATTATTTTGATTCACTAGTTATTTTATGTCCTTAATCTAGGCGATTTAAAAGCACCTTAACGGGTGCTTTTTTTCATCTATTACCCAGAATTTTAAGCATAAAAAAACCCTGCATGCGCAGGGTTTTTTTTTGAATCAATCGGGAGGATTAGCCACCGAATTGGTTCATTGTGTTTTTAGCATCATCGTGCGCTTTAAGAGCATTGTCACCAGAGAAGATTTCTTTGTGATCATCACCGATGTCAGAACCAGCCATTGCTTGGTGTTTAACACAAGCGATTGTACCGCGGATTTCTTTACGTTGAACGCCAGCAACATAAGCCAACATACCTTCAGAACCGAAGTAACCTTGAGCAAGTTCGTGAGTAGAAAGCGCAGCTGTATGGTAAGTCGGAAGTGTGATCAAGTGATGGAACACGCCCGCTTCACGAGAAGCATCTGCTTGGAATGTACGTACTTTTTCATCAGCATCAGCAGCTAATTCAGTAGCATCATACTCAGCGCTCATTAATTTAGCGCGGTCATAAGCAGAAACGTCTTTACCTTCAGCAACCCAACGATCGTAAGCTTGTTGACGGAAGTTTAAAGTCCAGTTGAATGATGGCGAGTTGTTATAAACAAGTTTCGCATTTGGAATCGTTTCTTTAACACGGTTAACCATGTGAGCGATTTCGTCAACGTTTGGCGTTGCAGTTTCGATCCAAAGCAGGTCAGCACCGTTTTGAAGGCTAGTTACACAGTCAAGTACAACGCGGTCGATTTGAGTGCCTTCACGGAACTGGTACAAACCAGACGCTAAACGTTTAGGACGGTGAAGTTTACCATCACGTTTGATTAGGATTTCGTCTTCTTGAGCTTCTGAAATGTCGATTTCAGTTGTGTCTAAGTAGCTAATGTATTGAGAAGCGATATCGCCTGGCTCTTTAACCACTGGGATTTTTTGAGTCAAGTCAGCGCCTTCAGAGTCAGTACGTGCAACGATGATACCGTCGTCAAGACCCATTTCCAAGAATGCATAGCGAAGAGCATGAATTTTCGCGATGAAGTCTTCGTGTGGAACTGTTACTTTACCAGCTTGGTGACCACATTGTTTCGCGTCAGATACTTGGTTTTCGATTTGTAGCGCACAAGCACCAGCTTCGATCATTTTCTTAGCAAGTAAGTAAGTCGCTTCTTCGTTACCGAAACCAGCGTCGATGTCTGCAATAATTGGCACAACGTGAGTTTGGAAACCGTCGATTTGAGCAGTGATTTCAGCAGCTTTAGCAGTATCACCAGCTTCGTTTGCTTTTTTAAGCGCACGGAACAAGTCGTTTAATTCTTTCGCATCAGCTTGACGTAAGAAAGTGTAGATTTCTTCGATCAATGCAGGAACAGAAGTTTTTTCGTGCATAGATTGGTCAGGAAGAGGACCGAATTCTGAACGAAGAGCAGCAACCATCCAACCAGAAAGGTAGATGTAGCGACGTTCAGTAGTACCGAAGTATTTTTTGTTCGCAATCATTTTTTGTTGTGCGATGAAACCGTGCCAGCAACCTAATGATTGAGTGTATTTGCTAGAGTCAGCATCATAAGCAGCCATATCACGACGCATAATCGCAGCTGTGTATTTCGCAATGTCTAAACCAGTTTTGAAACGGTTTTGGATTTGCATACGCGCAGCATCTTCAGGACTGATGTCTGCCCAAGTGTTGCCGAATTTCGCTTTTAATTCGCGGATTGCATCAATCGCTGTTTGGTATGTAGTCATGATATTCTACCCTGTATATAATTTTAGGATTTCATCAATCAAAGGACTAAATCTGCAAGATATTGATTTGTTCAGATTTAGAGCGCTTCGTTGCTATGGACACAGCTTAGATTGACTGAAAAAATTAATCCAATATCCTCCAGTAATTCTCAGTATTTATTTAAAAAATATGTAGATCAAAGTCGTATTATATTTATGTTTCAAAATTTTAAATTATTGTTTTAATTTAATTTATTTGAAATTAACAAAATAGCATTTCGCTTAAAAAATATTCTTTTTGCTGTTATTTTCTTCATTAGACTTAAGTCTTGCCTCGCAACAAAAATGCTTGACCCGTTATTTTTAAGCTTATTTTTGTACATTTTTATCCCCTATCTTCAAAATACATTTGTATTTTATTTCAGCTATTTTTGCTTTTTTCAGATCATTACAGCTGTACTTTTGCAGCATATTGAAAAACCTGACCAATTTTTTTTGGATTTAGTAGACTTTACTGTAATCATTCCTGCCCAAAGCCGTTCATTGAGTGATTTTTCTATAATAATCTCGGTATTATCCCGTTTCTTTTTTCATCAATATTCCTACACAAGCCTTGTCGCTTATGGCATAATCGAAATAATTTCATGAGTTTATTTTCGGTATTTCTTTTATGAATCTGGAGCGAGTCGATCTCAATCTATTAATATATCTTGATGTACTCCTTCGTGAAAAAAATGTAACGCGTGCGGCAGAACAATTGGGTGTCACCCAACCTGCCATGAGTAACATTCTGCGTCGTTTACGTAACTTATTTAATGATCCGCTATTAATCCGTTCTTCTGAAGGGATGACACCCACAGAACGTGCTTTGGAGTTACAACCGCGTATTCGTGATGCACTTTCTGATTTGTCGATGATTCTGGAACCGCGTACCGAATTCCGTCCTTATACCTCGAATCGCGTATTCCGAATTATGACTTCGGACTATGCAGAAGCGACTTTAGTACCGCGTTTGGTCAAAGCGTTACGCTCAGAAGCACCGAATGTGGTCCTCGACTTTTTAACTCCAAGTGATGTGTCCTACCGCGACATGGAACAGGGGAAAGTTGATCTGGCCATTAACCGCTTCAATGAAATTCCGCAAAGTTTCCACCAGGTTTTGGTATGGCGTGACAGTTTTTCTTGCTTACTCAATAATAAGCACCCTGCCAGCGCCAATCTCAACCTGAAAAGTTACCTCGATGCACAGCATATTTGGGTTTCTAAAACAGGTATGGGTGTGGGTTTTGGGGTCAATCCTGAAAAACAAGCCGGTCTGGGCTGGATTGATCAGGCTTTGGAACGTATCGGGCAAAAACGCAAGATTTCGGTCTTTACCCGTCATTATCAAATGCCAGGGCTATTGGCTGCCAATGTTGATCTGGTTGCAACTTTGCCCACACGTATTGCACGTTTGCAGGCTAAAAACCAAAACTTGCTGATTAAAGACCCACCGTTCTATATTCCCGAGTTTGAATTGAAAATGGCATGGTGTCCTTTATTACACCACCATCCCGCACATCGCTGGTTACGTCAGCTGATTCTGTATGTGGCGCGTCAGATGATTGAAGAAGAAAATCGTGAGTTTTTAATGAATAATTCCCAATTTTCACACTATTAACAACGTTTTTTCTTAAATTCTTCTTTTTTAAGCTTATACTGTACTTATCTGGGTAGTAATTCCATTACTACCCACAGTTTTTTTGTGTTAAAAATATTCATAATAATGATGATCCACAGGTGGATTTGTGAGCCTCTTTCAAAATATCGTCATCATCGTCATCCTTATTGTCGGGGCAGGTTTTTTATCTTTAACTGAAATTGCCCTCGCAGGTGCACGTAAAGTTAAACTGAAAATACTTGCTGAATCGGGCGAAGAACGCGCTCAGAAAGTATTAGATTTACAGGAAAATTCAGCAGACTTTTTCGCAGCATCGCAAATCGGCTTAAATGCCGTTGCCATTCTGGGCGGTATTCTGGGTGAAGGTGCCTTCCGTCCTTATTTCCTTGAACTTGTATCCGGCTTCTACCAAGGTCCTTGGACTGAAACAATTAGCTTTACCCTCTCATTCACCTTAGTCACTTCACTGTTTATTTTATTTGCCGATTTAATGCCAAAACGTTTGGCCATGATTGCACCTGAAAAAATTGCAGTGTCGGTGATCAACCCGATTCAGATCTTTATTACCGTCTGCAAGCCTTTAGCCTGGTTTATCAATACGATTGCCAACCTGTTATTCCGCTTATTCAAGGTCAATACCACACGTGAAGACAATATCACCTTTGCTGATATCTCTGCCGTGATGGATGCTGGCGCACAAGCCGGCATATTACAAAAACAGGAACATCATTTCATTGAAAACGTGTTTGAGCTTGAAGAACGTAATGTGCCTTCGAGTATGACCACACGTGAAAATGTGGTGTTCTTTACTTTAAAAGAATCTGAATCGAGTATTCGCCAGAAACTGGCTGAATATCCTTACTCCAAGTTTCTGGTTTGCAGTGAAAATATTGATGATGTGATTGGCTATGTAGATGCTAAAGATATCCTGGTACGTATTCTGAATAACCAGTCTTTACTGCAACTTAATGAAAACACCATTCGTAATGTACTCACTATCCCCGATACTTTAACTTTATCCGAATTGCTGGATCGCTTCCGTTCTACCAAAGAAAAGTTCGCGGTGGTCATTAATGAATATGCTTTGGTGGTTGGGGTCATCACCCTGTCAGATATTATGATTACCGTGATGGGCGACTGGGTTACCCCTATTGAAGCGGATCAGCAAATTATTAAACGTGATAACAACTCTTGGCTGATTGATGGTAGCACCCCGATTGAGGACCTGAAACACGCCCTTGAAATCGATGAAATGCCGGATGAAGAAAATTATGAAACACTGGCAGGTTTTATGATGTACCGTCTACGCAAGATTCCACGTCCTGCCGACACCGTCATTTATGGCAACTATAAATTTGAAGTGGTTGATGTCGATCATTTTAAAATTGACCAACTTCTGGTTACGCGTCTTTTAAAAGAAACTGAATCTCATGACGACCTTAAAGGATCAGAGTAATCTGATTCTTTTCCTTTTAATTTAAAATAAATAAAACCATGAACTTTCCAATGACTGCCCTGCTTGCCTGCCTGAGTTTTTATTCAGGCCTTTACATGATCTATTATTTTCTCGCCCGGCAAACCCAGCCTTTAATTTTGATTCTTGCAATCGTATTGCTCATTTTGGCGTGCTGGATTACGCCTTATAGTTATGAACGAAAAAGAAAAAATTATGACTCAACCATGCGAATCGGTGAGTTATTCTGGTATCCCTTGATCAGCTGGTGGCGACTTTTTATTTGGCCTATCAGCATATTACTGGCATGGCTGTATCCATAAAGAATCGAATTAAGCGCCAAAAAAAGCACCCAAAGGTGCTTTTTAATTGTCTTTTTAAGACTAAGCGATTAAAGCATCTAAGACAGCTTGATAGTGAATGGTAATGTCTTCTTCCAGAATTTTATAAGCATTGTCAAACTGCACCATAGGCCAGCCTTCTTTCCAGAAAGGAAAAATATTATGCAGGTCATGAGTGACTACAGCATCTTCACGTACAATGGCTTGCGCAACTTGCGATAAAACCTGTGCCGTTTCGGCACCATCTATAGCTAAATAATCAATGCCACGTGCTTTTAAAATACGGATACGGTCTTTTTTATAACGAATTTTTTTGCTTTGCGCTTCGTTTAAATTCAGTGCCAAAGTCACAGCTTCAACAAACTTGTCTTCAAAGCTGGCATTTAAAGCCACCAATGCCTGTTTATGTGCTTCTTGACGACCAGCCTTACCGCCATTACGGATAATCTCTTTCGCTTCAGTATTCAGCTCATCGTCTTTCATGGACTGTAAAATGTCTAAAATTTCGATATCGCTTAAAGATTCAGGAGATTGATCAGTCATGAACTGTCCTTGGACAAAAATAAGAAAGGACTATTTTCGCATAATTCCAGACTGAATACAGGAATAAAATCAAGCTCCCGATACTGTTACCTATCACATGATTTAAAATATGGCTGAAAGCCTGATTATTGAGTGCAATATCTCCCACTCATTATGGATACATCAAATACCCATGTCTTCATGTGAAATAAGTAAAGACAAAATTTAAGTCTATATAGCGAACTGAAAATTTAGTTCAATTCAAACAACCAAATAAAGATTTATTTTGAAATGAAGGAAACAGTAAGTTGCAGGATATTTCTCTGTTAAATACTGTCAAATCCTTTATATTAGCCTTACTTTTTATGTTTCTTTAATCCTTATGATCAGCAATAAGCAAACTGCACTTTTTTTAAAACAACTTCGGGAACAATACCCTGCAGCGTTTAAAAGAAATTATTTGTTTTATAGCATGATCAAAACCAAAGGCATCTTAGACGAACTGAAAGAACTGATTCCCTGGGTTCTCGCCGCCATGATTTTCATCTCTCTTTCAATGAGTTTAAGCCCTTATATTGCTAGCCAATTTCCTCAATTTAATGCTTTTCGCGCACAAGGAATTGCCGTTCTAGCCATTATGTTGCTGTTTATGCTCTACACTCCAGTGGTTATTAAACAAATTAAACATAGCTCGACTTCTTTATATCAGCAACTTCGCCATACTCCAGTTAAACTGGCAGTTGTAATTGTGCTACAAACAGTCAATATCGCCTATATTGAAAGTACAGTTTTACAAATCATTCTATTTTTCTTTGCCTTAAGTTTTGGCTTTGTTCGTTTTTACAAAGAAAATATGTTTCGTGAAGGGACTCAAAACGAGCAATATTTTTATCTGCAAGAAACCCGCCGCATCTGCTTTTGGGCCTATAAGCAAGTTTTAAAAATTCAATTTAAAAGCCTATTCACCAGCAAGAACTCAGCTGCACGCCATACGCTGCGACAACAAGAAAAAAAGTTTATCGATCTGCATATACAGCTGATTCGTTATGAAAATGAACTGTGTAAAACCCACAAGTATGTCGATGTCGAAACCTATCTGGATAGTTTGATGTAGATTTTAAAAATAGCTTTGCTCATCTTTCAAATAAGCTCCTAACCACAAAAATTCGGTCAAAGCCCTATTTTACTGCGATAAACACATGAATTGATTGAAAAGAAAGCAAATACACGGAAAGACACTTGCCAAGTTTTATTTCGTCCACTATTATTGCGCACATGCCCGAGTGGTGAAATCGGTAGACACAGGGGATTTAAAATCCCCCGCCCACAAAGCGTGCCAGTTCGAGTCTGGCCTCGGGCACCATTTTAATACTGATTAAAATGGTGCAATAAAAGACCCAGCGATAAGCTGGTTTTTTTATGCCTGAATGATTAAGATAAATAGATTAAAAATATTCAAAAAATAAAAAAAGAATAAAAATGAAACGAATTAAACTATATACCCTGCTCCTGTTTATCCTGCTCTGCGGCTGCCTGTTTATATTGATCAGTACAAACTTGACTCATGCGCTAGAGGCTATTAAAAAACCACAAACCCAAAAGGTTTATGATTTGTTTTCTGGCACCATAAGCGAAAAACAAGGACAACTCATTTTAAAGCATTGCACTTTAGCGAAATACCCTTATCCGCTGCATTTTAATCATCCTGAAGATGAAAAGCGAATCAGAAATTTGCTGCAACAAGACCCGCACTTTTGGCTTAATCTAAGAGCAAGTGCTTATTCTGAAAATAAGGAATATCACTTAATCGTAGATGGGATAGCAGAAATTTATCCTCAGGCAAGTTGCCATCTCACCGAACTATTGTCTAATCTAGATAAGCTTTAAACATAGATTCTAACCAATAGAGAGTGACTTACCACTCTCTATTAGACACCAATTCTTCCATTTCAATATCCATATAGCCCTGATCTTGCACCACCATCATCATGGCTTCAGCAATATAATCTGCGGCAGTATCATCTAAAGATGACTCAAGATCTTCAAACTGTGGCTTCATTTTATTAATTAAAACCACTGTTTCAGCAGCAAATTGATAAATCTCAGTTTCAGATAAATCAGTTTTGGCTAATTTTTTCGCAAACTGTTGAATAAGCTGCTTAACTTCAGCCACCAGAATATCGGGATAATATTCATCATCAAACATAGGGAGAAGTAAATCTTCAAACATACAAAACTCAAAAAAGACACGCATTAAAGCGAGCCTATATAACACAAAGAAACAAAATTACCAAACCCAACCATAAATACGGGGGATACCCTCCTTCATTTAATGCATTTGAACTTTGATATTCAGCATGATTCCTAGCCCTGCAAAGTAATGGTATTACTGATCTTGTCAACATCATGTGCCTGCACAATTCAAGCACAACCTAAATCCTAAATGGATTATTTCCATACTAGCTTTTACTTTCTGTATTTATGGCTCACTACACGATCATTAGAACAATTAAAGCTGTAACCCTTCTCACCTTACAATCTAAGTTACTAATTTATTTTAAAATTTATTTCATGTAGGGATTTGGTTGAGTTTTCGATACATAGGATAGAATGGCTAGGATTTAAATAAAATCTAACTTATAAAATAAAAACATAACTTTTATAGGGAAATGTTATGAAAGCCATTTTAGTTACATTTCTTGGAATAACCTTAGCAGCATGCTCTACCACACCCACGAAAGATACTCAAAAAAATATTATTTCTGAACCCGAAGTAATAGCGGCACAACAAGCCTGGTGTAAAGCATTACTTGATATCAGTTCAACCTATGATAAAAGCGGAAAACAGGCAGCAAGTGATTTCGCAAGCAAGGTCATTGATAGCGCATATTTTTATCAAGATGGCCCTGTTTTGTTTAAACCCACATTAACCACAAATCCACAAACATTCAGAACGACAAAAGAAGGTGCTTTGTCTTATTTCGTGGGAGGAGATTCAAATTATCCTAATGACAAAGGCTTTGCCCTCGGTGGATGGCAAAAATGCGAAGTCGATAATGCAGCTATAAATATATCCGGTGACAGTGCAAGCACTTTAGGCAAAGTCCACTTTACCAATAAGAAAGGCGAAGTAACAACTGTAGATAAAACCTGGAAATTTGTAAAAGATAACGAAGGTAAATTACGAATCGTTGTTCACCATTCTTCGCTTGAGTATAAAGGCAAATAATTACCTCTTAAAGCAAAAAGGCTCGATACCTTATCGAGCCTTTTCTTGTTTATACTGCTAGATTATTCATTGCATTCCAAACTTTAATTGCATCACTCATTTCTTTAACATCATGCGCACGTACCATACAAGCACCTTGCTGAATACTAAGCAAATGCGCCGCTACCGAACCAACCGCTCGATGCTGTGCATCTGCCCCACCCAATGCTTCACCGATAAAACGTTTACGTGATAGGGCTGAAAGAATGGGATAACCCAAGTCATTTAATTTATAAAATTCATTTAATAGTTTTAAGTTTTGCTGTGCATTTTTGGCAAAACCAAAACCCGGATCAATCATGATATTTTCAGGCTTGACTCCTATCTCCAAAGCATCCTGAACCCGTTGCGACAGTTCACGGATGACATCCAGCGTTACATCCTCATATTGATCCAAATTATTCATGGTGGTGGGTTCACCACGCATATGCATAATAATCACAGGAATATTCAGCTGAGCCGCAGTTGCCAAGGCATGCGGACGTGTCAACGCACGGACATCATTCCAGATATGGGCACCTGCTTGCACAGCAGCTTTAATGACTTCAGGTTCCGAAGTATCAATTGAAATGATCACCTCATGTTTCGCCAATTCCTGCACCACTGGCATAACCCGACGAATTTCTTCCTCAACTGACACTGCTGAAGCTCCCGGCCGTGTGGATTCACCGCCCACATCAATCACCGTTGCACCATTTGCAATCATCTGCAAGGCATGAGCCACAGCAGTATCTTTAGCATTATGCTTACCACCATCACTAAAAGAGTCTGGAGTCACATTTAGAATTCCCATCACATGCGGCGTAGACAAATCTAGCTGCATTTCCCCACATTTCAGCACTCGATTGGGTAATGGTATTAGTCGCATCATGTTTCTCCTTCAAACAGTTGGGCTATTCTAGCAAGTCTGAATTTATACAAACTGAAATCTTTTCATTCCGATCATCATCCCCCATAAAAAAAGAGCCTCAGTTGAGACTCTTTTTAAACATTCAGCTTAGCTGGCCGGTAATGGTGGAGGTGTTGCAGGACCATCTGTCGGGGTTACATCAATCACAGGATTTTCAGCAACATAAACTTTAGGTGGTTGTGGTTCACGACCTTCCATGATGTCACGGATTTGATCACGATCAATGGTTTCCCATTCCATCAACGCTTTCACCATTGCATGCGCGATATCTTTGTTATTTTCCAAGATATGACGAGCAACCTTATATTGTTCATCCAAAATACGACGAACTTCAGCATCAACTTGTTGTTGAGTCGCTTCAGAAATAGTACGGCTACCTACGTTTCCAAAGAAACCATTCTGGTTTTCATCTTCGTAGACCATCACGCCCATTTTGTCTGACATACCGTATTTAGTCACCATTGCACGCGCCATTTTGGTTGCACGTTCAAAGTCGTTGGAAGCACCAGTCGACATCTGGTTAATAAACACTTCTTCAGCAATACGGCCACCGAATAAAATTGAAATTTCATTCAGCATTTTGTCTTTGTAATGACTGGTCTGGTCGTGTTCTGGCAACTGCCAGGTCACACCCAATGCCCAACCACGCGGCATAATAGTCACTTTATGTACAGGATCTGTGCCCGGTAAAATTTCAGCAACAATGGCATGACCTGCTTCATGGTAAGCGGTAGCACGACGTTCTTCTTCGCGAATCACCATCGATTTACGCTCAGGCCCCATGTAGATCTTGTCTTTTGCATCTTCAAAGTCATGCATATCGACAGTATTCTTGTTACGACGTGCAGCGAATAATGCTGCTTCGTTTACAAGGTTAGCCAATTGTGCACCAGAGAAACCAGGTGTACCACGAGCAAGAATTTTCAGATCCACACCTGTGTGTGAAGGCAATTTTTTCAAATGCACGTTAAGAATCTGTTCACGACCTTTAATGTCTGGTAAACCAACCATCACTTGACGGTCAAAACGGCCTGGACGAAGCAAGGCTTTATCAAGTACATCTGCACGGTTAGTTGCAGCGATAACGATAATCCCTTCATTGCCTTCGAAACCATCCATTTCTACCAGCATCTGGTTCAAGGTCTGTTCACGTTCATCGTGACCACCACCGGTACCTGAACCACGGTGACGACCCACAGCATCAATCTCATCAATAAAGATGATACAAGGCGCATGACGTTTTGCCTGTTCGAACATGTCACGTACACGTGATGCACCAACACCGACAAACATTTCTACGAAGTCAGAACCAGAGATACTGAAGAACGGAACTTTGGCTTCACCGGCAATGGCTTTAGCTAGCAAGGTTTTACCGGTACCCGGAGGACCAACCATCAACACGCCTTTAGGAATACTTGCACCCAGACGTTTGAATTTTGAAGGATCTTTTAAGAAGTCAACAATTTCAACAACTTCTTGTTTTGCTTCATCACAGCCGGCAACATCGGTAAAAGTAACTTTAATTTGGTCTTCAGAAAGCATTTTTGCTTTTGATTTACCAAAACTCATTGGTCCGCTTTTACCACCTGCACCACCACCCATGTTGCGCATAAAGAACATGAATAACAAAATGATCAAAAGTACAGGGAAACTAGCGATAAGAAGTTGCATCAACAAACCTTGACGTGCAGGAGCAGTGCCCTCTACGACAACATTATGTTTAATGAGGCTTGGCATTAGTTCTGGGTCTTGAACCGCAGGACGAATACTTTCAAACTCTGAACCGTTTGTTTTTTCACCACGAATTCTTTCGCCATCAATGGTGACTTGCTTAATTTGACCAGCATTCACCGCTGAAACAAACTCTGAATAATTCATTGCAGTCGGTTGATTACGGTCACTGATGTTACTGAAAATCAGAATCAGCACACCCAGTATCACCAGCCACAATACGGCATTCTTGAAGAGATCGCTCAAAGCTTTATTCCCATATCAATCTAATTTGATCATGCCCAGAAATGGATGACCTTAATTTAAGCTGAAGATCAGCTTTGCAATATTTTAAAAATGTACAAAATGCACAATTTTTAACGTCTTGGCAAGTAAACTTTATTTAGAAGCCTTCTTACGACCTTGCCCGATCAAAAATACTTCTTTAGAACGGGCACGTGAAGCAGCGGGTTTTGCCGTCTTCAATACATCAAAGCTATCTACAACTTGTTTACGGAATTCATCAAATCCGGTGCCTTGGAAAACCTTGACTACAAATTGGCCTTTAGGTCCTAAAACCTTATTGGCAAAATCTAAAGCCAGTTCACACAGGTAAATTTGACGCGGTTGATCTACAGCCTTATTACCTGATGTATTGGGGGCCATATCCGAAATTACAACGTCTACAGTCCGTCCGTTTAAAATATTTAACAATTTTTCAAAAACTTCTTCCTCACGGAAGTCACCTTGCAGGAAGGTCACATCAGGCAATGCATCCATAGGCAAAATATCGGATGCAATCAATAACCCTTTATCACCGACTAACTTACCGGCAATTTGCGACCAGCTTCCAGGTGCAGCACCCAGGTCAACGACAGTCATGCCCGGTTTAATAATTTTGTATTTTTCTTGAATTTCAAGAAGCTTATAAGCAGCACGCGCACGATAACCTTCCTTTTGCGCTTTCTTTACAAAAGGATCATCCAAATGCTCGCGCATCCACTCTCGACTACTTTTTGACAACTTCTGGTTGGTAATGCGTGTCGCCATAACTCTCTAAATAATAAAAAACTTCTAATATATGATTGTACGTGAAAAACACCACTGTTGCAGTATACATCTGTATCTAAATCTGATCTTTGGTGATGTTTTTTTCAATTATCTAAATTGATTATTTCAACAGAATATACAGCGTTTAAACTTGGCATTTGTTATACTAGGCCGTTTTTAAAATTAGGTTATCTTTATGGCGGCTTTATCTATTCAGGAACGTAAACGTTTACGTCAAATTGGTCATGCATTGAACCCGGTGGTTATGCTTGGCGATAAAGGTTTGACTGAAGCTGTGGTTGAAGAACTCAACCGTGCTTTAAACGATCACGAATTGATTAAAGTGAAAATTGTGGCTGAAGATCGTGAAGAACGCGCATCTTTAATTGAAGACCTTTCAGCTCAAACTGGTGCTGAAGTTGTTCAAAAAATTGGTAAAATTGCTTTGCTTTATAAAAAAGCGGCAAAACAAAATGCCAAATTATCTAACTTAGTTCGTCACGCTCATTTATCGAACTAAGCAGATTTCATGGCCAGTTACGAACTTAGCGCCTTTGATCGTCGCTTTCAATCGATCTCCCTAGTTGCTGCGATTGAACAACAAAGCCCATATAGCTTAAATGTGGGCTACTGGTTACGTGATCCCAATCAGCTCATGCAATGGCCTGAAATGGTTCAAGATCATCCTCGTCAGGATTTCTTGTGGGAACACACCTGTTTTGAAATTTTTATTGGGGTACAGGGTGAAGATTTCTATCGAGAAATCAATCTCTCCCCTTCCCAGGCATGGCAAGCGTATCTGTTTGAAGAATATCGTTATCCTGAAGATATGCCGCCGCAAGCTACCCATGATATTGAGCTCAACCAGCTCAAACGCACCCATTACGGTTTAAATGTGAGCCTGGACTTAACCGAGTTTATGTTAAAGCACAAATTACAGTGGTCGGATCTATTCTTGGGCTTAACGGCTGTACTCCAAACTTCGCAAGGCGAGCAATACTTTGCGATGCAACACAGCAGTCCAAATGCAGACTTTCATAACAAACGTGATTGGCTACATCAGTTTTAAAGCATAGCAGTAATATTCAAATAATAAAAAAGTGAGGCAAAGTACCTCACTTTTTTATGTCTGCATTGCGTAGATCTGCAATGTTGACTGAAGGAAAACCAGCATAGCGACCTTCCTCGCCAGTATATAAGTAGATTTCTCTACCTATCTATCAGCTTTTTAAAGTAGGTTCATCATCCGACTTAACCGACACCTTTTTCCACGCATCTAAAGTATGCTCCTTAGAACGTTTTAAAGTTTCAGCCAGATGGTCTTTATGTTTTACTGAAATTTGGCTGACATCCTCTTTTAACTCTTTGCCAAGTTTCGATAAATCTTCAATCACAGCATTAAATTCAGATTTGATGAACTCCTTCAATTCACTTAAATCTTTTTGTGAAAAATTCAATTGCTTTTTAATGGTTTCAATACGCTGAAAAAGATCCTGTTTTAGATTTTGAACCTGATCCTGTACATTGGCATGTAGCTCTTTCGCTTCAACTTTTACATTTTCAGTTGATTCGGTCACTGCTTCTTTCACTTTTTGCTGCGCTTCTTTAGATGCGTGTTCCAACTTGTCAGCACCTTCTGCGACCACTTCTTTTAAAGTGGTTTTTGCTTTCACTGTCTTTTGTTCTACTGTCATGATCTTGTTCCTATAGTTATTGTATGAGAGCACTAGCGTAGTCGGTTTTGATAAAATTTAAGTTTTGATTTGTTAGACAATTCTAATTTGCTTACATTTTATATACACAGCAGCACAAACAGACTTTTCAACAAAACACAAGGCATTTATCTTACATATTCATAGTTAAATAAAATGGACTTTAAAGAGCTTTCTGCGTATAATGCCGTGTTAAGTTCAAGCGAGCAGACATAGGGAGGGTAGGTTTTATAATAGCCTTCCTTTTTTTTCGTCTTCTCGCTTTTTTACAGCCTAAATTTCAGGAGCTTTGGTTTGAGCACCCCAGCAATTTTAGCCCTTGCCGATGGTACTATTTTTAAAGGTACTTCAATTGGCGCATCGGGTAGTACGACTGGTGAAGTCGTTTTCAACACTGCCATGACTGGCTATCAAGAAATTTTGACTGACCCGAGTTATGCACAACAACTTGTCACCCTAACTTACCCACATATTGGTAACACAGGTTGTAATGATGAAGACGCTGAGTCAGGTCGAATTCATAAAGTATGGGCCAACGGATTGATCATTCGTGACCTGCCTTTATTGCATAGCAACTTCCGTTCCGAACAATCACTTGGTGATTACCTTAAACAACACAATGTTGTTGCTATCGCGGATATCGATACACGTAAATTAACGCGTATTCTGCGAGCTAAAGGTGCACAAAACGGTTGTATTCTTGCAGGCGAAAACATCACTGAAGAACAAGCACTAGAAAAAGCACGTGCATTTGGTGGTCTTAATGGTTTAGACCTTGCTAAAGAATGCTGTGACCCTGAAGGTTATGAGTGGACTGAAGGCTCTTGGGCTCTTGGTAAAGGTTTCTCTCAACCAGAACTTAAATTCCATGTTGTTGCATACGATTACGGTGTCAAAACCAACATCTTACGTATGCTCGCAGACCGCGGTTGTAAATTGACTGTAGTGCCTGCACAAACTCCTGCTGCTGACGTTCTTGCACTTAATCCAGATGGCGTGTTCTTGTCGAACGGCCCCGGCGATCCAGCTGCATGTGACTACGCAATTGAAGCTGTAAAAACAATTGTAGAAACCACAGAAATTCCGGTATTTGGTATTTGTTTAGGTCACCAAATTCTTGCACTTGCATCAGGTGCAAAAACTGTGAAAATGCCTCACGGTCACCACGGTGCCAACCATCCTGTACAAAATCTTGAAGATGGTACAGTAATGATTACTTCTCAAAACCACGGCTTCGCAGTAGATACAGACACGCTACCGGCTAACTTGAAAGCTACGCACAAATCATTGTTCGACCAAACCTTACAAGGTATGCATCGCACAGATAAACCTGCGTTCAGCTTCCAGGGTCACCCTGAAGCAAGCCCTGGTCCACATGACTGCGCACCACTGTTCGATCATTTCATCGAACTTATCGAAGCATCTAAGAAGTAATTAAGGAAGCATCATGGCTAAACGTACAGACATTAAAAGCATCTTAATTATCGGTGCTGGTCCAATTGTGATTGGTCAGGCTTGTGAGTTTGACTATTCTGGCGCGCAAGCGTGTAAAGCACTTCGTGAAGAAGGCTACCGCGTTATTTTGGTCAACTCTAACCCAGCGACCATTATGACTGACCCTGCAATGGCAGATGCTACGTATATCGAACCGATTACTTGGCAAACTGTTGCTGCAATCATTGAGAAAGAACGCCCAGATGCTGTTCTTCCTACAATGGGTGGTCAAACAGCATTGAACTGTGCCCTTGCCCTTGATGAGCATGGCATTCTTGCAAAATACAATGTTGAATTGATTGGTGCGACTAAAGAAGCAATCGAGAAAGCTGAAGACCGTAAACTCTTCGACATCGCGATGCGTAAAATTGGTCTTGAATGTCCAAAAGCTGACATTGCCGAGTCAATGGAAGAAGCTTTGGCAATTCAAGCACGCTTCGGTTTCCCTGTAATTATCCGTCCTTCATTCACCATGGGTGGTTCAGGCGGCGGTATCGCTTACAACCGCGAGGAATTCATTGAAATCTGTGAACGCGGTTTCGATCTTTCTCCGACTAAACAATTATTGATCGATGAATCTCTAATTGGTTGGAAAGAGTACGAGATGGAAGTTGTTCGTGACAAAAATGACAACTGTATCATTGTATGTACTATTGAAAACTTTGACCCAATGGGCGTGCACACAGGTGACTCAATCACTGTAGCTCCTGCGCAAACATTGACTGACAAAGAATTCCAATTACTACGTAACGCTTCTTTAGCTGTACTTCGTGAAATTGGTGTTGAAACTGGCGGTTCGAACGTTCAGTTCGGTATTAACCCGAAAGACGGCCGTATGGTTGTGATCGAGATGAACCCGCGTGTATCTCGTTCATCTGCGCTTGCATCTAAAGCAACGGGTTTCCCTATTGCGAAAATTGCTGCGAAACTGGCAGTTGGTTACACGCTTGATGAATTGAAAAATGACATCACTGGCGGTACGACTCCTGCATCTTTCGAACCTGCAATTGACTACGTTGTAACCAAGATTCCTCGTTTCAACTTCGAAAAATTCCCGCAAGCTGACGCAACGCTTACAACTCAGATGAAATCTGTGGGTGAAGTGATGGCGATTGGCCGTAACTTCCAGGAATCAGTGCAAAAAGCACTTCGTGGTCTTGAAGTGGGTGCTTGCGGTTTTGACGAAAAAATCGCTGTAGGTACTGAAGGCGCGAAAGACAAGATTTTGGTTGAACTTAAAGTTCCAGGTCCAGAGCGTATTTGGTATGTTGCTGATGCATTCCGTCACGGTTTCACATTAGACGAAGTATTTGCTGCAACCAACATCGACAAGTGGTTCCTGATTCAAATCGAAGATATCATCAAAACTGAAGAACAAATCAAATCTTTAGGTTTTGGCGATTTAAATGCTGATAATATTCGTGCATTTAAACGCAAAGGTTTATCTGACCTTCGTATCGCTGGTTTGATGGGCATTTCACAAAAACAATTCCGTAAACAACGTTGGAACTTGGGCGTTTACCCAGTTTACAAACGTGTTGATACATGTGCGGCAGAGTTCGAATCTGACACAGCTTACATGTACTCAACTTACGATGAAGAATGTGAAGCGAATCCGTCTGCTAAAGATAAGATCATGGTGATCGGTGGCGGTCCTAACCGTATTGGTCAAGGGATCGAGTTCGATTACTGCTGTGTACACGCTGCCCTTGCAATGCGTGAAGACGGTTATGAAACAATCATGGTGAACTGTAACCCTGAAACTGTTTCTACCGACTATGACACTTCAGATCGTTTGTACTTCGAACCGATTACCCTTGAAGATGTACTTGAAATTGTACGTTTAGAGAAGCCTAAAGGCATTATCGTTCAGTACGGTGGTCAAACTCCGCTTAAACTGGCTCGTGCTTTAGAAGAAGCGGGTGCGCCAATTATCGGTACATCTCCTGATGCAATTGACCGCGCAGAAGACCGTGAACGTTTCCAGCAAATGATTCAACGTCTGCAACTTCGTCAACCAAACAACAGCATCGTAAAATCTGCTGAAGAAGGTATGGCTGAAGCGTCTAAAGTAGGCTACCCACTTGTAGTACGTCCTTCGTATGTACTTGGTGGTCGTGCGATGGAAATCGTTTACAACGATGACGAATTGAAACGCTACCTACGTGATGCGGTTCAAGCATCAAACGAAGCGCCTGTTCTTCTTGATCGCTTCCTTGACGATGCAATCGAAGTTGACGTGGACTGCGTATCTGATGGTAAAGACGTTGTGATTGGCGGTATCATGCAGCACATCGAACAAGCCGGTATTCACTCAGGTGACTCTGCATGTTCTATTCCTCCTTATTCTTTATCTAAAGAAGTTCAGGACGAAATGCGTCGTCAAACAGTTGCAATGGCGAAAGAGCTTGGCGTAATCGGTTTGATGAACGTACAGTTTGCTGTGAAAGGTACTGACGTATACATTCTTGAAGTGAACCCACGTGCATCACGTACTGTTCCATTCGTTTCTAAATGTATCGGCGAATCTTTAGCGAAAGTTGCTGCGCGTTGTATGGCTGGTCAATCTCTTGTGTCGCAAGGCTTCACTACAGAGATTATTCCTGAACATTTCTCTGTAAAAGAAGCTGTGTTCCCGTTCAACAAATTCCCTGGCGTTGACCCAATTCTTGGCCCTGAAATGAAATCTACAGGCGAAGTGATGGGTGTTGGTAAAACATTTGGTGAAGCGTTCTATAAAGCTGTGTTAGGCTCTAACGATCGTTTACCTGGTCTTCCAACCGAAGGTGAAGTAAAACACGCATTCTTGTCTGTACGTCACTCAGATAAACCTCGTGCAGTGGGGATTGCTAAACAGTTAACTGATCTTGGCTTCAAAGTGATCGCTACTGGCGGTACTTATGATGTCATTAAAGAAGCTGGTATTGCATGTGAACGTGTGAACAAAGTCACAGAAGGCCGTCCTAATATCGTGGATCGCTTGAAAAATGGCGAAGTTCAGCTCATTATCAATACGACTGAAGGCAAACAGGCTCAAGAAGATTCATTCTCGATCCGTCGCTCTGCACTTCAAGGCAAAGTGTATTACACAACTACCTTGAACGGTGCCGATGCTGTATGCCAAGCATTAGCAATTAAATTGCCAATGGACGTATACCGCTTGCAAGACCTTACTAAAGGTTAATTAAGTTACCGAGAAGTCCCGTCACCTCTCGGTGGCGGGCTTTTTTTATTTATAAATCAGTACTTTTACTGATTTTTACTTTTTACAAATATGAGGGACAACAATGCAACGTTATCCTATGACTCCCGAAGGCAAAATTGCCCTAGAGAAAGAATTACAGCAACTTAAAAGTGTTGACCGTCCACGTATCATTGCAGCAATTGCTGAAGCACGTGAACATGGGGATTTGAAAGAAAACGCTGAATATCATGCTGCGCGTGAGCAGCAAGGTTTCTGTGAAGGTCGTATTCAAGACATCGAAGGCAAATTGGGTGCAGCTCAAGAAATTGATGTAAAAACACTTGAGCAAAATGGCCGTGTGGTTTTTGGTGTAACGATAACGATTGAAAATATCGACACTGAAGAACAAAAGACCTATAAAATTGTTGGCGATGACGAAGCAGACTTTAAGATCAACAAGATCTCAGTAAACTCTCCGATCGCACGTGGCCTGTTGGGCAAAAACGAAGGCGATGAAGTGAAAATCGTTACTCCGCAAGGCGAAGTTGAATACGAAATTGTGAAAGTTGAATATCTCTAAGTCTTAGATATTTTAGGCTGTAAAAACCCCTCCTAATGAGGGGTTTTTATATTCAGACAATTGATTATAAATAACCCTACTCTATCCTTCCTTTAAGAATCCTGACGCAAAGAGCTGAAAGGCATGTAAGGCTTCTGGTAATACCTGCTCAGGATGTTCGCTGGAAGCCACCCATAATGCAGCATTCATGGCAGCACCATTTAAAAATACGGCAGCCGCTTCTGAATCTACAGTTTTAATCCGGTTTATCGCCAACAACTGTCCAACGCACTCACGGGTAGACTGCAAGCATTTGTTTTGACTTGGCCAATGCGCCGGATCACCCAGTACCGCAGGTCCATCGCGTAACACAATACGCTGAAATTCAGGATTCAAGGCATTCTCAATATAGGTGCGCCCTTCCAGCATTAGACCTTCCCAAAGATCATCAGGCTGATCCAGATACGTCTGGGAATATTCCGCCATTTCTGAATCAATTTGATCGACCACAGCAGCAAACAACCCCCGTTTATCGCCAAAATGATGGTATAGCGCGCCACGGGTCAGCCCTGCTTCTGCGGTGAGTTTATCCATTGAAGTGTCTGCATAACCATATTCAGCAAATGCGCGACGTGCCACTTCTATGAGTTTTTTACGGGTCTCCGCCATTTTTAGTTCACGAACAGACATTAATTTAATTACCTCATCAATATACAAATTTTAATTGACATACGTCTCGTATGTCAATTATGTTTACATACGAGGCGTATGTAAAAACTTAAGCCACTTTTAAAATATTTTTTAAATTAGACATTGAGTGAGAATAGTCATGACTAGAACTGCAATATTTCCGCAAGATCGCCATACTTTATATGAACAACATGGTTACTCTGCTGCGATCAAATCAGAAGATTTACTCTTTGTATCGGGTCAGGTCGGTAGCCGTGAAGATGGTAGCCCTGAACCGGACTTAGAGAAACAGGTAGAACAGGCTTTTAAAAACTTGGCTGCTACATTAGCAGCGGCAGGTTGTACTTTCGATGATATTGTCGATGTCACCACCTTTCATACCGATCCTGAACAGCAATTTGAAACTATTATGAAAGTTAAAAATCAGGTGTTTACGCAAAAACCTTATCCAAATTGGACAGCTATTGGCGTGACATGGCTAGCTGGTTTCGATTTTGAGATTAAAGTCATTGCCCGTATTCCTCACAATGCTTAGATCATATCAGCACGTGCTTTAGTAGTCGCTTTTTGACTGAATTGAGATTGTTGATTCAGCTTGAATCGCAATTCGGTATAATGGCGCATTCCTTATTGTTATAGCCCTCTTATGTCTGAAAAGCTGATTAACTCCCCTGTGAATCACTGGTGCGAGTTCGAATTCATCTCTAAAACAGTGAAGAATCCGAATATTCATATTAAAGGGAATTATTCTTACTATTCAGCCTATTGGGATCAGGGTTTTGAGCGTTGTGTGGTGCGTTATCTGCATGACAAGCCTTCGACACCTGAGAAGCCTATTGATCAGCTCTATATCGGTAATTTTGTCTGTTTTGGCGCAGAATGCGTGATTATGATGGGTGGTAACCAATTGCACCGTACCGACTGGATTTCAGCGTTTCCATTTGATACACGCAGTTTTGTGCCTGCGGGTGACACCGTGATTGGTGATGGCTGCTGGATTGGCTCACGTGCCATGATTATGCAAGGCGTGAAGCTGGGTGAAGGTGCAGTTGTGGCGACAGGTGCAGTGGTCACAAAAGACGTGCCGCCTTATGCAGTAGTTGGTGGCATACCTGCAAAAATTATCAAATACCGTTTTCCTTCTGATGCTATAGAAAAACTACTTTCTCTTAAACTCTATGACTTAGATGAAAAGCAGTTTTTAAAAATGCGTGAGCAGTTGCAGATGGATGATATAGATAAGCTAGTTCAATATTTTGAATAAATAAATACTTAAAATTTGAGCACTTATAAAATTAATGTTAAATTAATCAAAAATTTAGAGCATTAATTTCATGGATAAAAGATACCAAGTTTTCGTAAGCTCAACTTTTACAGATTTAGAAGAAGAGCGTAAGCACATTATTCAAACATTAATGGAAATGGACTGCATTCCTGCAGGAATGGAGTTATTCCCAGCTGCTGACGAAGAACAATGGGATTTTATCAAAAAGGTCATTGATGACTGTGATTACTACCTTTTACTCATAGGTGGAAGATATGGTTCGCTTAGTCCCGAAGGTATAAGTTACACCGAAATGGAATACGATTATGCTGTTTCTAAAAGTATGAAAGTAATTGCTTTAGTACATGGTGAACCAAATAACTTACCTCAAATCAAATGTGAGAAAGACTCTAAACTACAAAATAAATTGGAAAAGTTTAGAGAAAAAGTATGTACTGGACGTCTAGTAAAATTTTGGACTAATAAAGATCAAGTGGCAGGAATAGTTGCACTTAGTTTAACTAAAACAATAAAAATGCATCCTGCAATAGGTTGGGTTAGAGCGAGTTTAGTTCCATCCGAAGATTCATCCCAAGAAATTCTTAAACTAAGAAATGAAATTACAATTTTAGAGAATAAAATTCAAAACTTAAAAAGCAAACCTGATGGTATCGAGAATTTATCTCAGGGTGATGATGAAATAATGCTAGATATTTTATATAAAGCTCACAAAGCAAATGATGATCGCTATGCATCTAAAAATTCTTATCAAGTTCCAGTTACATTAACTTGGAACCAGATTTTTTCTTTTTTATCACCCAGCTTAATTGTAGAAAATTCCGAAGAAAATTTATTATCGCTTTTAGGCGATTGTATTTATGTAAATTGCCATGAAGAAATTATAGAGTTTTTTGAAAAAAATAAATTGAAAAATCGTTCTAATCGAAGAGCTTATAATGAAGACCTAAGAACCATTATCGTTCAATTTAGAGCATTAAAATTAATTGAATTAAGTACAAAAAAACATCCACCTTCTGATAACAATATTTATTGGTCTCTCACTCCATATGGCGATCAGCTTATGACTGAACTAAATGCCATAAAAAAATCTAGT
>NZ_JBBEUE010000020.1:0-63067 GCF_037402435.1 Acinetobacter sp. NS-4
ATTATTAAAAATTAAATGCTTAAAGAGAATTAGAATGTCATTGCCTACTTATGATCAACTCATGCTGCCACTTATGAAGTTATTAGCAGAGCAGGAAAGGGCAATAAAAATTTCTGAAGCAGCTGAATTACTTGCACAACGTTCGAAGTTATCTGAAGAAGATTTAAATAAGTCACTTCCAAGTGGGAAAAATATTTTTAAAGATCGAGTATCTTGGGCGAAAACGTATTTAGTTAAAGCTGGTCTAATTAGACAGCCACAAAGAGCATTTTGTGAAATTAGTGATTTAGGTAAAACAATAGATTTAAATAATTTATCCGCTATAACGAATGAGTTTTTAGCCCAGTTTGATGGTTTTTCTGAGTTTAAATTAGGACGAGCTGAAAATTTAGATATGATTCACTCTACAGAAAAGAGTTTTGTCGCATTAAACCTAAATAAAAATAATAAGGTGAACAGTACACCTGAAGAAATTATTCAAACAACCACTGAATTACTTTTATCAAATTTGAAAACAGACTTGTTGAAGCTGGTTAAAGAAAATAGCCCATCATTTTTTGAAAAGCTTGTGGTCGATTTACTTGTTGAAATGGGTTACGGAGGATCACATCAAGATGCAGCACAAGCCATTGGTAAAACGAATGATGGTGGTATTGATGGAATAATTAGCGAGGACCGTTTAGGACTCGATAAAATTTATATTCAGGCCAAACGTTGGGAAAATACAGTTGGTCGTCCTGATATTCAGCAATTTAAAGGTGCATTGGCTGATCAGGTTGCCAAGAAAGGCGTATTTATTACCACATCCAATTTCAGTAAGGAAGCAATCGAATCCGCCAGGAAATCAGGAATTGTTCTAATAGATGGTGACAAACTCACATCACTGATGATTGAATTTGGTTTGGGTGTGCAAGTCGAGCGCAGTTTTCATATTTATAAAATCGACCAAGACCGTTTCGATGAGGATAATTTCTAATTATTCATGGGTATAAATTGCCACCTGATTGCGTCCATTTTTCTTGGCTTGGTAGAGTGCAATATCGGCATTTTTAATGAGCAGGTTTAAATCACTTTGATTCGGCTGCAGTTGGGATACCCCAATCGACACACTGAAATTAAAGAAGCACTTATCTTTAACACAAATTTGATGGCTTTCAATTTTTCGGCATAAGCGGTTGGCAATGTTCATCGCATCTTCCAGTGTAGTATCGGGTAGCAAAGCAATAAATTCTTCACCCCCAAAACGGGCCAGTACATCGCTATGACGCATTTCCCGGCGGGTAATATCAGCCAGTACCCGCAGCACTTCATCTCCCACATCATGGCCATAGGTATCATTAATATTCTTAAAAAAGTCGATATCAAACATCAATAGACAGGTTAAATTATATTTGGGCCATTGCTGTATGCTCTGTTCGGCCAGTTGTAAAAATTGTCGGCGGTTATACAGCTGGGTCAGTTCATCCGTATGCGCCATTTCAGTTAAGGTGTAATAGTTCCAGTCATTGAGTAACACCCGCAAAAAATTACGTTTTGAATTTAAGGTGTTATTCCAGCTGATATACATGCTGAGCAATAAAACCGGCGCGTAAATGAGTGAAAATAAAATCAGTTCCTGGACGCTGACTAACCTGAATACGCCATTAAAAATCACCGCACTAATCAGCAGGGAACTAAAAATGGAATTACGAAAAGATACCTGTATGCATAAATTGCCCAATAAAATAAAAATGATGCTGGCGTAGAGATACATATTCACAACGGGACTCTGTGATAAATACAGCAGTTCAAGCCATATTGCTGCTGCAGCTGCAACAGAAGCCGGTAACAGACTATCCAGAATTTTAATATTCTTGCAGTAGCGGAAAGCCAGCCAGTTGACCGATAGTGCCAAGATGACCAGACTGAGCCGTGCAATACCAGACAGCATGCCAATGTCCGGTAATAAAACCCAATCGACAAAGAAATAGCCTAAAAAAGTCAGTTGACCAATAAAATTGACGCATTTTAAAAACTGTCGTTGGTGCTTATTTTGATAGTCCAGATAGTATTGTTGAAATTGCTCCGGAATACGTGTTGTGGGATGTTCTAATTGTTGTTCTATCTGTTTTTTATTGTCGAGCGTACACAGCTGCTTGGGTAAAATGGCAGTTCCGATATTTGAATATTTATCTTCATTGTTCCTGATATGATTATATTCTTGATTTTCAGAGTAATGAAAATTTTCCTGCTGTCCTTGGGACATGATTATCCTCTTCTATAGCAGATTGGTCAGGGAGAAATAGTATGCTGAGGAAAAATATCTGTATACAGAATATACAGTGAGTGACAGCCATAATTGTGACAAAAAATTTTTTTCCTATAAAATTCATATGAATAGGGTAAAAATAGTCAATCATTTATCGCGTTTAGACCTTGTTTTATGAAGAAAATTTCAAAAATAACATTGTCCTATACATGGTATTCAGCGTATTAACTTAACTATAGGCTGAATGACGAAGAATCTATATGATTTATGACAATAGATGAGAACTTACAACAACAGTCGCGTTCATGAAATTCAGGATAGTCATATGACCAATAGCAGCTATACAGAGCTTTCCAATTCGGACGATTGTGAAAAATACGTAAACCGCTTTATTCAGGAATTTCCTTTGCGTAGTGCGGAAATTGGACAGGGCACCGTGATTAAGCGCGCATTGCCAAGCCGGCATAAACGTTTAATTGGAGCCTGGTGCTTTCTGGATCATGCCGGTCCCGTGACTTTTCCTCAAGGCGATGGTCTGGATGTTGGACCGCATCCGCATATTGGCTTGCAGACTTTTACCTGGATGATTGAAGGCACCATGATGCATACCGACAGCTTGGGTAGCAAACAGCTGATTCGTCCCAAACAGGTCAATTTAATGACTGCAGGGTACGGCATTTCCCATACCGAAGTGGCACCGGAAAGTGAAACCCATATGCACGCTGCCCAGCTCTGGATTGCCTTGCCGGATGACAAGATCAATATGGCGCCACGTTTTGATCACTATCCGGAACTGCCAGTGGTGGAAAAAGATCAGGTTGAATTTACCGTACTGGTGGGGGAATTCTTGCAAACCCGGTCACTGGTTACGGTGCATAGCGAACTGCTAGGTGTGGATTTAACTGCACAGGAATCTACCACCACCCGAATTCCATTGAATCCGGAATTTGAATATGGCTTTATGGCGCTGGAGGGGGCTGCTGAAGTCAACGGTCATGAGCTGACGGACGACAACATGGTGGTGCTGGAACCAGGCATGACTGAAGTTGAAATTCGGTTACATAAAGGCAGTCGAGTACTGTTGTTGGGTGGCGAACCTTTCGAGTCACCGATATTACTGTGGTGGAACTTTGTCGGGCGGACTCAGGAAGAGCTTTGCCAAGCCCGTGACCACTGGATTACTCAGCATGAACGTTTTGGTACGATTCCTGACTATCCGGGACCCCGCCTGGAAGCACCCGCATTTCCCGATAAAATGCGTGCCTCAAAATAACAATAAAACTTAGGATTGTGGATATGGCAATTATTGCAAATGCAGAAGTACAGAGCCTGGCTGAACCCTGGTCAGGTGAAGTGAAAAGCGGAAAACACCAGTTTATTACCGATAAACCGGAATCCTTGGGCGGGCAGGATTTAGGGCCTGCACCTTATGACCTGATTTGTTCCGGCCTGATTTCTTGCACCATGATTACCTTGCGCATGTATGCCAGTCATAAAGGCATAGAATTAGGTCAATTTTCTGTGGAAGCCGATTTTAATGCCAATAAAGAAGGCAAAGAATGGATTGAGCGCCGTTTGTCTTTTGCCCAGCCATTATCGGATGAACTGAAACAAAAAGTTTTAGAGATCAGCAGTAAAACACCAGTCACCAAAACATTGTTGCGCAGTCTGGAAATTAATACGATTCTGCTTTAAATCCAACCCGATACCGATGACATTTTGTCCAAAGCAAAATGTCATTTTTTAAGACCATCCGCTATGATCAAAATATAAAAATAGAGGTCAAAAAATAATGATTACACTGCACCACTTAGATCAGTCACGCTCTTTTCGAATTTTATGGGCTTTAGAAGAACTGGCTCAAGATTACGAGGTCAAGTTTTATAAACGGTTACCCACCTTTGCCGCACCGCCTGAATTAAAACTGGTTCATCCTTTGGCTAAAGCCCCGATCTTGACCGATGAGGATCAGACCATTGTTGAATCGGCAGTGATTTTGCAGCATCTGCAAGAAAGCTATGATACGGTGCAGAAATTTAAACCGAAGGCCAAAAAGGATCAGCAACAGTACCGCTACTGGATGCACTATGCCGAGGGTTCGTTAATGCCATTATTGCTGATGCAACTGGTGATGAACAATGTCCCCAAACATGTTCCTTGGCTGATTAAGCCGGTTGCACATAAAATTACTTCGGGCGTGAAGGCGGGATTTATTCACCCGCGTTTAAAAGATCATATTGCTTACTTGGAAGATTATTTATCCACGCATGAATATTTTGCCGGATCATTTTCCTTTGCCGATATTCAGATGTGGTTTCCACTTGATGCCATTCAATCCAGAGCCTCGGGTTCATATCCGCATATCGCCCAGTATCTGAAGCGTCTTGAGGAACGGCCTGCCTTTCAGCGAGCCAGGTTTAAGGAACAAGGTCTGACTTAATACAGGCAGGTCTAGCAGAGTTTGTACAGGCGTTCTTTAGGGAAAATGACTTTAAAAGTCGAGCCTTCATTCTCTTTGGATTCAATTTCCAGATGTGCGCCGTGTTGCATCAGCACATGTTTTACAATAGCCAGACCTAAACCGGTTCCTCCAGTTTGACGGCTACGGGCGCTATCGACCCGATAGAAACGTTCGGTTAAACGTGGCAAATGTCTAGGGTCAATCCCGATACCGGTATCTTGAACGGTAAAGATGCCGTGTTCACCATCATCATGCCAACCCATGGTGATGGTTCCGCCTTTAGGGGTGTACTTAATGGCATTGGTAATTAAGTTACTAAAGGCACTGGCCAGCTCGGTCTCGGAACCGATCAGGTCGCAATGGCTGTCAATGTCGAGATTGAGCGCATGGTGATAGTCGACATTATAGGCCTGCGCATCATCAAACAGCTGGTTCATCAGACTTGGCATTTCAATAATCTGGTTTTTCGCGATTTTTTTGTCATTTTCTAAACGCGACAATAGCAATAAATCATTCACCAGGGCGTTCATGCGCTTGGTTTGCGCCTGCATCTGGTCGAAGGCACGTTTCCAGCGCGGATTTAAATCTTCCTGATCGGTAAAGGTTTCAATATAACCGCTGAGTACCGTAAGCGGTGTACGTAATTCATGGGAAATATTGTCGACAAAATCTGTGCGCATCTGTTCCAGATTATGCATGCGGGTGACATCGTAGGCCACCAATAAGCGGCTTTCTCCACCGAAACGGGTCATTTTGACTTGCACATAATGGTCTTCAAAGGCAGAAGATTTCATTTTCAGGCCATCAGGTGCTTGATCTATATGATTGAAATATTCAATAAAACTGGGCTGACGCAGAATGGTCAAAATATTGCGACCACGGTCGAGTGGTTGAATACCAAGTAATTTTTCTGCAGCGGGATTCCACCATTCAATTTGATGCAGTTCATCAATTAAAACCACAGCTTCAGCCAGCGCTACCAGTGAAGATTGAGCCCGGTCAATCAGGCCGACCATTTCTGCTTGGACAATACGTTCCTGACGCTGCGAACGGTAGACATTAAACAGCAATGCACCCCAGATGCCATTTAAATTGGGTGGCACATCATAAGGGCGATTGGAAATCCACTCATTGACCAGATACAGCGAGCGTAATTGCAAGGCAAAAAACACCGCAAAGGCGATTAAAATAAAAATCCAGAAGTACCCAATTCCTACACCGATTAAACCTGAGATCAGCAATAAAAAGACCAGCAGACGTAAATCTTGCTTGGCAAAGGTCCATAAACTGCTGTAACGGAACTGTTTATGTTCTCGCGCAAGTTCGGGGACGGGGTAGGGTTCATACATAAAAAGTGATTTACCTGAAAATAACTAGCCTAAAGCCACATCTGCACGGGTAGAAAAACGGTAACCTGTACCACGAACGGTTTGTACATAACGATCGGCACCATATGGTTCCAGCACTTTACGCAAACGGCGGATATGTACATCAATGGTACGGTCTTCAATATATACGTTACCACCCCAAACCTGATCCAGCAATTGCGCCCGGGTATAAGCCCGTTCCGGATGGGTCATGAAGAAGGCTAGCAAACGGTATTCGGTTGGCCCCATCTCTAAAATATTTTGACCATGACTGACACGCTGACTGACCGGATCCAGTATCAGACCATTGGCATCAATGGTTTTTTCGCCGCTTAGGGCATTGGCACGACGTAACACGGCCTTAATGCGGGAAACCAGTTCACGGGTGGAAAAAGGTTTGGTCATGTAGTCATCGGCACCGGCATCCAGACCTTGCACTTTATGGTCTTCTTCAGCACGGGCGGTGAGCATGATCACCGGAATTTCAGATAAGGTTTCATCACGTTTTAAACGGCGACACAGATCTACACCGCTGACACCACCCGGTAACATCCAGTCGAGTAAAACAAGCGCAGGACGTTGATCTACAATCATCTGGTGGGCTTGTTTTGCATCTTCGGCTTGTAAACACTGAAAGCCTGCCATATCTAAAGAAGTATGAATCATCTCTCGAATGGGAAGTTCGTCATCGACGATTAATATATAGTCATTCACAACGCAATATCCTATTTGATGTTAACGGTGAACCGTTTTTTATTTATGACAGGCTTATTACAAAGATTAATTATGACAGTATCATTGCAGAAAAGGCAGTTCGGCCTATTTTCGCAAAAAATTGTGACAATTTTAATGTCATAAAATGAAGAATTTAAAATAAATCAGTTATATAAATATATTAAATTCAAGATGTTGAATATTTTTTAACAGCTTTGTAAGAGCAGCTGATTTTTGCTCATATTTTTTCTTTTTCCGAAAAAGTCTCCAGCAGCGATAAGAAAACGATACTGCAAGAAGACAGTACATCCTCTATCGAGAGCTTGAAACCACTGACCACCCAGCGGATGGCTATTTGCGTGACATAGCCATTTAAACCAGTCGAAATCATTGAAATTTCACGTTCAGAGCGGTTAATGTTCGGCATCATCAGCATGACAAAAGCATGAATCATACGGTCAAACCGCAACATGGTTTCATGGATGGTGGCCTGGTTATGCAGTTCTTGCACCAGCATGGCATCAATATAAATAATCCGCGCCATAGGTGGATTGTCTTTTAAGGTGGTGAGCAGGGCAGTGAGACCCGCTTCGATCATTTTCTTAGGATCGGTCGAGGCCTGCATAATGGCCTGCATGACATTGTGCTGCAACTGGTCAATTAACTTTAAAAAAATGGTTTGAAAAAGTTCTTCACTTTTCTTAAAGGATTCATAGAAATAGCGTTCTGTTAACTTGGCTTCATTACAAATATCTTTCACAGTAACTGCAAAAAAACCATGCGTACCATAGGCTTCAATCCCGGCTTCAATCAATTTTTCACGACGTGCCTGTTTACGTTCGGTTAAGGACATGCCTTTAAATTGACGTTCTTTGGTTTTTGCCGGTTTTTTTTGATTTTCTTCGAAACTTTTGTGCTGTTCAGTCATAAATGTGGTGTGCCAAATGAAATCGAGATTTTGCTCTATATTAACAATAATTTATCTCTATACCTATGCGTAAAACAAAGCCGCGGCTTTTGCTGTATGGATGGATAACTTACATATTATATTGACAATGGTTATTGTCAAAATTATATTGGATGGATGAATTGCACATCATCCCGACAGAAAAACAATCGAGATGTTTAGGATGATGGGGCAGAAAACTGAATAAGGATAGGTCATGAAAAATTTTAAAAATAAAGTCGCAGCCATTACCGGTGCAGGGTCAGGTATTGGACAGCAATTGGCCGTACTTTTGGCCAAGCAAGGCTGTCATTTGTCCTTAAGTGATGTCAATGAACAGGGTTTGGCAAAAACGGTTGAACTGGTCAAAGACAGTCATGTCCGTGTGACGATAAAAAAAGTCAATGTGGCCAAACTGGAAGAAGTCCGTGATTGGGCTGCAGAAACCGTAAAAGATCATGGTTCAGTCAACATGATTTTTAACAATGCCGGTGTGGCATTGGGTTCAACCGTGGAAGGCGCTTCGTATGAAGAGCTGGAATGGATTGTAAATATTAACTTCTGGGGCGTGGTGTATGGCACCAAAGAATTTTTACCCTTGATCAAGCAATCGGGTGAAGGGCATATCATCAATATTTCCAGCCTGTTTGGCCTAACTGCTCAACCGACCCAGTCCGCTTATAACGCGACTAAATTTGCGGTGCGTGGCTTTACGGAAGCCTTGCGTCAGGAACTGGATATGGAAAACTGTGGCGTGAGTGCACTCTGTGTGCATCCGGGCGGAATTCGTACCAATATTGCCAATGCAGCGAAAATGAATGACAGTATTCGCGCCTTGGGCATGCATCCTGAAAAATCAGCTAAATCTTTTAATAAATTATTACGTTGTCCGCCTGAAGAAGCAGCACGTCAAATTATTGAGGCAGTTCAAAAAGATAAGCGCCGTTTGCTGATTGGTAACGATGCCAAGGCAATCGATTTGATGCAGCGTATTTTGCCGACCGGCTATCAGCGCGTTATGGCATTGGCGACAAAATTAGGCAATAAAGGCAAGAAATCCGCTTAAAAGCCTACCCTTTAAAACCCGCATCATGCGGGTTTTTTTATGTCTGATGATAGGGAAAATGAAGTTTCAAATATGCTTTGAACCTATCGATTGAAGCTGTAGAGCTGAGTTTAAAAGGTCTCTTATATCTAAAAATAAGAAATAAAAAGACAAAAACAAGCTGAATTTAAATAAGCAAGTGTTGAATTATCAACACACATATCGCGTTAAAACCAACATATTTGGTTGGGATATAGCAATAAATTTATTTAAAACAATAACTTAAATTGTTGGCATGCTTGTTGTAATAACAGGGAGGTGTAATGATAAGAAATTAGGTAAACCTCATGACAGTTTTAAAAGATTTAAAGGCAAAACAATCGCGTGCTGCTCAAGTGCGTTCTCAGCTCGATTTTCCAGTGATTGATACGGATATCCATACCAATGCCTATAGCCCGGCTCTGGAGGATTATATTGCGCAGTATGGTGGTTCACGTGTGGTCGATGTATTTCGTAGCCATTTAAAAAGTAATGGTTTAAACGCATTAGCGGCAGAGTGGTACAACGCCAGCCCAGAAGAACGTAAAAACCGTCGTCTATTCCGTCCGCCATTTTGGGCACTCCCTTCAGAAAATACCTATGACTTGGCAACGGTTGCCTTACCGGGCTTATTGTATGAGCGTCTAGAAGAACTTGGTACGGACTATGCTGTGCTCTATCCAAATTTGTCTTTATTTCCAATTAACTCATCCAATGATGACCTGCGTCTGTCCTTAACCCGTGCGATTAACCATTTCCATGCCGATATCTATCAGCCTTATGCTGACCGGCTGACGCCAGTAGCTGCGATTCCGCTCAATACGCCGCAAGAAGGGATTGAGGAACTCGAGTTTGCACAAAAATTGGGATTAAAAGCTGCACTGATTCCGGGTGCAGTACGTCGTCCAATTCAGGCTGTTGCAGAGAAATATCCTGAAGATACTGATCTGCGTCGTTATGCTTACTGGTTAGATTTCTTTGGCATCGACAGTGAATACGACTACGACCCGTTCTGGCAAAAGAGTGTGGATTTGGGAATTAACCTGTCGACGCATTCGGGCGGTCAAAGCTGGGTGGCACGTAACTCGCCAAGCAATTATATGTTCAACCACATTAACCACTTTGCCGATGCCTCTGAAGCATTGGCGAAAGCCTTGTTTTTTGGCGGTGTCACTGAGCGTATTCCACAGCTTCGTATTGCACTTTTGGAAGCAGGGGCTGCCTGGGGTCAAAACGTGTTGACTCATCTGGTTGACCGTTTTGAAAAACGCGGTAATGAACATGTGCAACAGTACAACCCGGAACGGCTAAACCGTGAATTGGCGATAGAGCTCTATCGTCAATATGGACATACCCTGTACCAAGGTCGTGAACTGAATGAAGCAGAGATTATTGAGAGTTTATTTGGCGTGGCTTCAACTTCACGTTTCCAGACGCAAAATCCAGCTGAAGTAAATGATTTTGCCTTGGCCAAAATTCAAAACAAACAAGACATCTGGGATCGCTGGGTACCGAATTTCTACTTTGGCAATGAAGCAGATGACCGCACGATTGTCGGTGCATTGAATCCTAAAGGTAATCCATTTGGTCAAAAAATTAATGCCTTGTATTCATCAGATTCCGGCCATTGGGATGTACCTGAATTAACTGAACCCTTGGCAGAAACATGGGATTTGGTGCAAGAAGGTGCCATTACGGCAGAAGACTTCAAGGCCTTGGTGTTCACCAACCCATACCAGTTCTATACCGCGAACAATCCAGCCTTCTTCAAAGGCACGCAGGTTGAACACAAACTGAAAAAGAATCAGGCCGCTTAAAACCAACCACTCAGGAAATTGAAACAACCTCATGTCTTTGGCATGGGGTAGGGGAAATTTTGTTTTTTAATCATAGATGAAGTGAATGTAACAATGAGAAAGACGAGTTTAACTGTTGCGATTGGATTTATTCTGACGACGACATCGAATTTTAGTTTTGCCCAGGATGCCACTCTCAACAAGCAATTGGAGGGACTCAAAAAGCAGATTGAAGTTTTACAACAGCGTTTAAATGCCGTTGAAACGCAAAGCGCACCAAGCACAAAAAAAGCAGTTGCTCCGGCAGCTGTAAATACAGATAACAGCGAAGTGCTGACAGTTCAAGACAGTGAAACTGGCGAAGAAGTCGTAACAGCTGAAGCGACCCCTGCAACATCTGACGATATTGAAGGCTTAAGAGCCGATATTGAAAACTATAAATATGACCAGTCTCGTCAGTACGAACGCCAAACGGTCAAGTCGACACGTGATACGACTTTATTCGGTACGGTGCAACTGCGTGCCAATGTGCAAGACAATAACACTGCACCCAATACCCCAAAATCGAGCTTCGATGTGGGTACGGCATTGCTGGGTGTGCGCGGTAATTTATTTAAAGATTATAACGAAGGCAAAAACCTCGACTATCAAGCCTCTTTTGGCTATTCAAAACGTAATGATGGCACTAACAACAGTAACTTTAACCTGCTAGATGCCTACCTACGCTATCACGTATTTTCAACCAATGGCGGTGCAGAAGTTCCCAGGTTGAACCTGACTTTGGGTCAACAACTCTTGCCATTTGGTCTAGATGTGCAATCTCCGGAAGATTTACGCCCCACCATCAGCACTGCAACTGCGCCTACCTATTTGGGACTGTTTACCCGTCAAAACGGTTTCATTGTGCGTGGCGATGCCAAGCCATTTGTGGACTATGGCGCGAACTATCGTGCGCCCTTATTTGAATATGCGCTTGGGGTGACCAATGGTAATGGCAGTAACAAAACCGATGACAATAACGGCAAAGATTATATCGGGCGTGTGGCGTTTACCTTGCCTGTGGATTATGCCAGCTGGCTTCGTGAGTTGAAATTCGGTGCTTCCTATATCAAAGGTGAATCCAAAATTTCTGGATCGGGAATTACCGACAACAAGGCAAAACGTGATCGTCTGGGTTTTGATGTGTATTACAACCATGCACCGTTTGGCGTGACTTATGAATATCTGCAAGGCAAGACCGATTACATTGATAGTACTGTACCTGCCGTAAAAGAAGCCAAAGCTGAAGGCCATACCGTCACTGCATTCTATACCTTGGGTGACCAGTTCTATAACAGTATTAAATCCAATGCCAAGTTTGATGACTTCTGGCCAAAGTCGATCCAGGGTTACTACCGTTACGACACCTATAACCCCAATAAAAATCAGAAAGATTATCTCGATACAGCCAGTGGTCGTATTGGCGAATACGACATTCACTCACTGGGTCTCAACCTGTTTTTTGCACAAACCACCAAATTCCAGTTGCAGCTCAATCATTACAGCTACGACATAGAAACAGCAACCCAAAAAGACACCAATGAATTGCAGGCGCAATTCCAATACACCTTTTAATTTTGATTGTTAAGGAACAGATTTAATGAAACTTTTTTCTAAAAAAATTGCGGCAACATTTTTAGCACTCTCCGCATTCGGTTTAAGTTTGCACATCCATGCAGCCAATCCAAAAGAAATCCGCATTTCTATGTCGGGTGCTGGTGAAGGCGGTAAGCCAAAAACAGGCGGGAGCTTTGTGGCTTCAGCACATTTACGCGGTGTACTCGAGCAAGAATTTAAAAAAGATGGCATTGCTGTGAAGTGGTTATTCTTCCCGGGTGCAGGCCCTGCAACCAATGAAGCTTTAGCCAACGGTAAAGTCGATTTTGCTTTACATGGTGACTTACCTTCATTGGTGGGGCGTTCTACTGGACTTAAAACCAAAGTACTGTTCTCCACGGGGCATTTTGGACCAGTATATGTAGCCGTACCAGCCAGTTCTAATGCGAAGTCTTTTGCTGACCTCAAGGGTAAAAAATTCTCAATCTTTAAGGGTACAAACCAGCAAATCGTTTTTAACCGTGTCCTGGCTAAATATGGCTTTACCGAACGTGATCTACGGGTGATTTCACAAGATAGTTATTCCGCACGTACAGCACTTGCAACAGGGGATATTGATGCCGCGATTACTTCACCCTTTAGTCTGGTTTCACGTGGAGTCGCAAAAACTTTACTTGAAATTAAGGATCCAAAAGTGGCGCCATTGGCACATTTCTGGGTAACCGAAAGCTTTGAAAAGCAATATCCAGAAGTAACTCAGCGCGTGGTCACCACGTTAATTAAACAAGCGAAATGGAGTTCTGAAGAAGCCAACCGTGTTACCCAATACAAACTATGGGCACAAAGCGGGATTCCATTGGTGGATTATCAAAAAACCTGGGATGGCTGGAATTTAAAAGATCGTAACAGCCCATTATTAGATGAATTCCATCGCTCACAAGTCGACAGTGCTTTAAAAATTGCCAAAGACTCACGTTTGATTCGTCGTGATGTGGATACCAAAACCTGGTATGAGCCGAAGTATCTGAACAATGCCTTGAAAGAACTGAATTTACAGAATTACTGGCATGCATTTAATACCAATGGTCAGCCGAAATAATTCAGGAACGTGGTTATGAATCCCATTGAAACCAATGTTGTGACCACGCCATTGACCGTAAAATTCATGAGTAGCTTTGTGCTACTCACGATTATTGCCGGTTTGGGCGTAGGTGTGGCACGGGTACTGATTTCACTTTATGCGGTGCACCTGAACGCATCTGAACTGCAACTTGGTTTGATCTCGGCAGCACAAAACATTGGCATTTTATTTATGGCCTTGCCGATTGGTGTCCTGGTACAGCGCTTAGGTTCATTAAAGGTATTTAGCATCGGCAGTGTGATGGGCGCCGTGTTGTATTTCCTTACCCCCTTACAAGCCAATGCCTGGTATCTGATGATTTTAACCGCACTGGTGAGCTGCTTTTTGCCGATGCGCTTTGTCTCCATTAATACCGTGTTTTTGAGCAATCTGAAGCGATTAGGCCCTGCCAAAGCTGGCTGGTTCCGTGGTTCACACATGATGGGATTCTTCCTGATTGCTCCTGCTTTAAGTGTATTGCTGATCGAGCATTTTGGTTATGGTGGCAGTTTTTACTGCGTGGCATTGCTGTTTCTGGGTACATTATTTTTTGCCCCGTTTTGCTTTCAAAAAGTTCATCAACACACCGAAAGTACGCCGAGTTTTCAATGGCGAGATGTGGTTGCACCACTGGCCTTGCTGAAAACCCATGCGCCATTACGAGTGATTTGCGCCTTGGAATTTTTAAGCAGCGTCGCGAATAACTATTTTGGCTTTTTTATTGTGGTGATTGCGATCCAGAGTTTCTCTTTAGCGGAATCTATGGCGGTCATGCTGCTGACCACACAAGGCCTGGTTTTTGTTGGTTCACTTTTTACTATGGGTGGCTTGGCGGAACTGGTGGGATACCAGAAATTTTATTTGATCGGATTGGGCCTGATCAGTAGTGCCTTACTGACTTTGGCAATTACATCGGTCACGCTGTGGATGTGGCCCGCATCGCTGATGTTGGGACTCGGTCTAGGCATGCTGCATATCGCAAACTTCATGTCCTTTGCCAAAGTGGGTGAACAAACTGCGATGGCAAAAATCTCTCCAATTCTAGCCTTGGTTGGCCCTACTGGTGGCTTATTGGGTGGCTTTCTCGGTGCGGCATTTGGTGCCAGCATGGGTCTGCAAAACCTGTTTTTACCAATTGGTCTGGCGTTTATAGCACTAATTTTATTGATCTCACGAGATCAGACATTTATTTCATTTTTAAAACCTGATGTATCAGCACAGGTCGCAGAAGGACAAGAATCATGAGCCTTACGAATGTAACCGCACATTCGGTACAGTGGCAAAGTTACCGTAGTGCATTTGAATTTTTTAAGAAATACCTGAAAGTAACCTTGCAATTGGCTTGTGGTCTGCTGCTACCGGTGTTGTTGTTGGCGGTGTGGCATGTGGCAACCGTGCAGCAGTGGTTGCCAGAGCAAATTTTACCGGCACCACAATTGGTGTGGAGTACCAGCGTTGAACTTTGGCAGTCTGGCGATTTGCAATTTCACTTTGCCACCAGCGCCAAACGTATTTTCTGGAGCGTGGCTTTAGGGGTGAGCGTAGGCTTAAGTTTAGGGATCTGGTTTGCGTTATCACAGCGCGCGCAGCGTTTTGTCTTGCCAACGATTCAGCTCCTGACCCAGTTTCCGATTATTGGCTGGATTCCACTGCTGATGATTTTCTTGGGTATTGATGAAGCCTTGAAGATTGTTGCGATCTCATTAGCCGTGGTTTCACCGGTGCTGATCGCAACCTTTAAAGGCATTCAGCAAGTACCAAACCGTTTAATTGAAGTGGCACAGGTTTACCAGTTTTCCAAACTTCAGACTTTTTCAAAAGTCATTCTGCCTGCCAGCCTCCCTGCGATTATTAGCGGTTTGCGTCAGGGTGTGATGCAAGCGTGGTTGGCCTTGGTGTTTGTAGAATTACTGGCAAGCAGTGAAGGCATTGGCTTCCTGATGGTGTGGGGACGTCAATTGATGCAGATGGATATTATTTTCATGGGCATCATTTTAATTGGCATCACGGGCTTTGTTCTAGACAGTGGTTTGGCTGCCTTTGAACGCCTTGCTCGTTTTTATGCAACGCGAGTAGGGGGTTAATCATGTCAGAACTCAGTCTTGAAAAATCGGTCATCCGTGTAAATTCGGGTGTGGAAAAAAGTATTAAAGTGCTGCAAGCCTTGATTTTACCTCTCGCCTTTATTGCACTCTGGGCCGTGGCATCAGCCTTACAGTGGCTGGATGCCAAACTGATTCCATCACCCTTGACGGTATTCAACGGGGCAATCCAGAGCTTTAGCCAAGCCGAATTTTGGCAGGGTTTTGTGGCGAGCTTAAGTCGTAATTTTGTGGGCTATGCCATTGGCGCAACGCTCGGTGTTGCCTTTGGTGTGGCTTTAGGGACTACATGCTGGATCAACTGGTTATTTGCACCCGGTTTTAACGTGTTGCGTCAGGTCTCGCTGTTTGCCTGGTTACCGTTAATCTCGACCTTTTTAGGCTACGGTAACGGCGCAAAAGTCCTGTTTATCAGCCTTTCAGTATTCTATCCCGTCGCCCTGCATAGCCTTGAAGGCGTGAGCAGCATCAGTGCGAAATACAGTGAAGTCGCAAAAGTCTATCAGTTTCCAAAACTGTATACCTACCGCAAGCTGATTTTACCGGCCGCCAGTCCACAGATTTTTGTCGGTCTGCAACTCGGTTTGATTTTCGCCTGGCTGGCAACCGTGGGTTCCGAATTTTTACTGGCAAATTATGGCGTTGGGCTGGGTAATCTGGTCATTCGTGGTCGTGAGCAGTTTAATGTGTCCTTGATTATTTTAGGCATGCTGAGCATTGGTTTTGTCGGGGTGATTTTAAATAGCATCCTTGTCCGTATAGAACGAAAAGTCCTGCGCTGGCAGCAGCGCAGTTAGGAGAAATAATAATGAAAATACTCCCAAAATTTTGGCAAAAAGCGGTCTTGGCAGCCGTGATCGGTGCAAGTGTCGTTGCAGGCTGTAGCACACAACAGCTGGAAAAAAATCCTGCCGCTGCAGTGACGAATTTGCGTTACCAAAGTTATCCCGGTCTGGTGTCCTTGCCTGAACTGGCACAAGACTTGGGTTATTTCGGCAATCTTAAACTGGATTACGTCGGCACGGTACAGGGTGGTCCACAAGACCTGCTCACGCTCGTTGCAGGCGATGTCGACTTTGCCTCGGCCTTTAATGGGGCGGTGGTGAAAGTGATTGCTGCAGGTCTGGATGTTGTACCAGTTGTTGCATCTTATGGTAGCGATGCGGAAATGAACGTGGGTTTCTATGTACTGGAAAATAGCCCGATTCGTAGCGCACGCGATTTTATTGGCAAAAAAATCGCAGTAAATGCCTTTGGCGCACATTATGAATTTATCGTGAAAGATTATTTACTGCGTCATGGTTTAACCGAAAAAGAAATCCGTGAGGTGGAGCTGATTGTCTTGCCGCCAATCAGTGCTGAGCAAGCCTTACGCAATGGGCAAATTGATATTGCCGTGTTCTCGGGCATTTTGGAAAAACGCGCACTCAAGAGCGGCGGGGTACGTCCGGTGTTTAAAGATATTGAGTTATACGGACCATTTACTGCCGGCAGTTATTCAATGCGCCGTGACTTTATTGAGCAAAACCCGGAGCTGGCCAAAACCTTTGTCAATGGTGTGGCACGTGCACAAGAGTGGTTACACGACACCCCGAAAGAACAAATTATTGCGCGTATGGAAAGCATTATTGATAAACGTCAGCGCAACGAAACCAAAGTCCTGATCCCGTTTTATACCGGAACCGGTGTACATGCAGTGGGTGGGGTACAAAAAGATCAAGACTTCGAGCCTTGGGTCAAGGCTTTGGTACAAGAGCAGAAATTAAAACCGCATCAGCTCAATGTCAGTACGTTGTACAGCAATGAATTTAATCCTTATGCACCACAAAAAAATTAAGATTAAAAAAGGAATATGACTATGACCAGTGCTTTAAATTTAGATCATGTGCGGAAAATTTTTCCTGCACAAAATCATCCCAATAGCAAAAATTATAAACCTGAATTCGTGGCGGTTGAAAATGTCACTTTAGATATTCAGCAAGGTGAATTTGTTTCCATCGTGGGTCCTAGTGGCTGCGGTAAATCGACTTTACTTGACCTGATAGCCGGCCTGACCAAACCCTCTTCGGGGCAAATTCTACTCAGTGGCAAACAGATTACCCAACCCGGTCTGGATCGTGGCATTGTGTTTCAGCAATATGCACTGTATCCCTGGCTGACCGCTTTAGAAAATATTGAATTTGGTCTGGAAGCCAAAGGTGTCGACAAGAAAACCCGCCGTGAGAAAGCGCAGTATTATTTGCAACTGGTCGGGCTGTCTGGTTTTGAAAAACATTATCCCAATGAACTTTCAGGCGGCATGAAACAGCGTGTCGCGATTGCACGCAGTCTGGCTTATGAACCTGAAATTTTATTGATGGATGAACCCTTTGCTGCACTGGATGCACAAACCCGTGAAACCCTGCAAGAAGAGCTGATCAAGATTTGGCAGTCCTCTAAAAAGACCATTGTTTTCATTACCCACAGTATTGATGAAGCGATTTTCCTTAGCCAACGCGTGGCCATTATGACCTCTAGACCGGGACGGATTAAGGAAGTCATCGAGATTCCACCCAGCCTAAAAAGTAATGCCGAAGATATTCGCTCAACTGCAGAATACGGTCAATTACGTCATCAAATTTGGTCGCTTTTAAGCGAAGAAGTGATTAAGGCACAAGCACTCGAAAAAGATAAACAGCTTGCTCACGCATAAATAAAATTGAGGATTATTCATCATGTCATCGACTCAACAGGCGATTCCGCATAGCGAAGCCTTTAGCCCGTCAAAACCACGCCTGGAACTAAGCTGGCTGAACACTATTTTTAAACGTAGTATCGCCATCTTATTATTTTTATTGCTTTGGGAAACCTTACCCCGAACAGGTGTAGTCAGTCCGGCATTTTTACCGCCATTATCCACTGTGTTGGAAACGGCCTGGCAGCTCTATCAAAGCGGTCAATTGGGTACGCATTTCTTTGCCAGTATTCAGCGTTCAATCATTGGTTTTGCTCTGGCCTTAGCCATTGCCATTCCACTGGGTTTGGTGATCGGCTGGTACAAACTGGTTGCGGAAACCTTAAATCCACTCCTGGAACTGTTTCGTAATACCACGGCCTTGGCCTTAATGCCGTTATTCATCCTGTTCCTGGGTATTGGTGAGGCATCCAAAATCAGCTTACTGGTTTATGCCTGCACCTGGCCGATTCTCTTAAACACCATTACCGGTGTACAAACGGTTGATCCATTGTTAATTAAATCGGCACGTACTATGGGTTTAAAACCCTATCAACTGTTCCGTAAAGTGATTTTACCCGCTTCTGTACCGACTATTTTTGTCGGCATCCGCTTGGCCGGAGCGATCTCGATCCTGGCTTTGGTGGCAGTAGAAATGTTTGGTGCCAAAGCAGGACTGGGCTATCTGATTATGTATTCACAGTTCAGTTTTGAAATTCCGCAAATGTTCGTGGGAATTTTAGTGATTACCTTAGTCGGATTATCGTTTAACTATATTTTAATTGGCCTGGAAAAATACTTTACAGCCTGGAAACGTAATCCAATCGAATAATAAGAAATAAAAATCATTAAAATAGACTTCTTTCATAATTATTCACACCCTCTTTATTTTTCTCCCATAGGGAGAAATAAAAGGAATTTATAAAATAAAAAACCTCGATAGATAAATCGAGGTTTTTATTATCTGGTTAAAATTTAAATAGTAAAATAAACGCATAATAAAATAAATGAGTGGATATTTATAATAAACCATATTTAATTAACCGAGTACGAATGACATTACGGGTCACGCCTAATAATTTTGCAGTATGTACCTGGTTGTACTGGCAGTATTGATAGGCACTGCGAATAAATTTTTCTTCTATCAGCTCATTGATATTGGTCTGTTTAAACTGTTCCGAAGACTGAAAAATACTCTGAAATGTCTGTTCTAAAAGTTGTCCTGCATCCTGAGGATCCTTAATCGTTCCATTCACTGAAGCAGTTGAAGCAAAGGTAAAAGGTTCAGCTTTCTGGGCAATCGATTGAATACTGGAAAAAGTAATATCTTCCGGTTCAATCACGCCATTTTTACTGACTAAAACGGCATGATGAATAGTGTTTTCCAGCTCGCGGATATTGCCGGGCCAAGGGTGCAAAGTCAGCTTTTTGAGCGCCAGTTGACTGAGGCGCAATGGGGTCGCATGCGGGTCGGTCTGGTAGACCTGAATAAAGTGTTTTGCCAGCGGCAGAATGTCATCGCGACGTTCTGAAAGCTTTGGAATTCTGAGTAAAGCCACATGCAGTCGATAGAATAAATCTTCCCGGAAACGACCGTCTTGCACGGCTTTTTCCAGATCGACATTGGTCGCGGCAATAATGCGCACATTGATTGGAATCGGCTTGAGTGAACCGACACGCACGATCTCGCGTTCCTGTAAAATCCGCAGTAATTTGACCTGCATCGACAGCGATAAATCGCCAATTTCATCTAAAAATAAGGTGCCATTATGCGCAGCTTCAAACCAGCCCACACGGGTATGGATTGCACCAGTAAAAGCCCCTTTTTCATGTCCAAAAAGTTCACTTTCGACTAATGATTCGGTGAAAGCACCACAGTTCACCGCCACAAACGGGCCTTTGGCACGATGGCTGAGCTGGTGAATTTGCCGGGCGACCAGTTCCTTGCCTGTGCCAGTGTCACCAATAATCAACGCATTGGCTTCACTTGGCGCAATCTGTTCAATACGGGCAAGCAGCGCCTGTGATAAAGGATCTTCAAATACCGTCGCCGTTGCACGCTTATGCTTCAGGGCAGAGGGTACATTGGGGTGGGTTAAAATAGACATGAGATTCTTATACTTGTTGAAAATGTTGATCATCATGAAATATTTAAAATGGAATGATAAATAATATATCGGTATTTGATTATCGCTTTCAGATATAAATTAAAGCTGGGATTATTTATCTTTTTAAAAGATAAAAAAAATAGGGATAACTAAAGGATAAATCAAGATAAAGTAAATCAATAATCTGTTTTATATTAGAGACCTCTAAATAACAAAAGGCATAATTAAAATGGCAATTACTTCAGTAAATGTACGTAACCAGTTTAAAGGTATTATTCAAGAAGTATTAGAAGGTGACGTTGTTTCAGAAATAAATGTGGAAACCAAAGCCGGTCTGTTCACTTCAATTATCAGTACCCGTTCAGTGAAAGACCTGGACCTTAAAGTCGGTTCTGAAGTGGTGGTGTTGATCAAATCGACGGAAGTGTCCCTGGCGAAGCTTTAATTCGCCAGTGCCTCAAGCTTTACAGGAGAATTGAGAGATGACACAGCAAGCAACAGGCCATGTATCTATTCAGCAACTCAGCAAAACCTATCCGACACAAAACAATGACGCTTTAACTGTGCTGGACGATATTAATTTAGACATCCAGCCGGGTGAATTTATCAGTATTGTCGGCAGCAGTGGCTGCGGCAAGTCCACACTGTTACGCTTATTGGTGGGACTGGAAAACAGCTATCAGGGCCAGATCCAGGTGGATGGAAAAAAGATTTTTGGCACCAGTTTACAACGCGGGATCGTATTTCAAGACCACCGTCTTTTTCCTTGGTTAAGCGTGCGTGAAAATGTGCGTATTGCACTGCATCAGAGTAAGCTGACACGGGCTGAGGAAGACAAACTGATTGATGAACATTTGCAATTGGTCAATCTGACCAGTTTTGCCAATGCCTATCCATCCCAGCTTTCAGGCGGCATGAACCAGCGTGTGGCGATTGCACGCAGTTTGGTCAATCGTCCGGAAATTTTATTTCTCGATGAGCCTTTTGGCGCACTTGATGCTTTAACCCGTCAGAACCTGCAAGACGAATTACAGCGGATTTGGCAGGCAGAAAAAATCACCATGGTGATTGTGACCCATGACGTTGAGGAAGCAGTATTTTTAGGGGATCGTGTGGTGGTGATGCAACCCCATCCGGGTCGGATTAAACGTATTGTTGATATCCCGGTTGCCCATCCGCGTAAACGTGAAGATGTGCGTTTGCACAATATTAAAAATGACATTTTGACGGATTTTAGCGATCCGCTAAAAGACCAGTTACACCGTAATAAACCGGCAGCGAAGTTTTCAGATTATCAATTTGCCTGGTAATTCGCAGATTCAAACCGACAGCCTTGGAAACAAGGCTTTTTTAATGCCTGAAAATTTTAAAAACTAAAATTAAGAACATAAAAAAATGCCCCCGCAGGGCATTTTTTTTGGCAAATCTTTTACTTAAGATGCCTGAGCGGTATGACGCTTTTCCAGCACATACTGGTTTTCAGGACGTTTTAAGCCTAAGTTTTCACGTAAGGTTTTACCTTCATACTCGGTACGGAACAGGCCACGACGTTGCAGTTCAGGTACTACCAAATCAACAAAGTCATCCAGGCTGGCAGGCGTGGTTGGCGGCAGGATATTAAAGCCATCCGCGGCTTCATTTTCAAACCAGGCTTGTAGTTCATCCACCACCTGTTCTGGGGTGCCAATAATGGTCCAGTGACCACGTGCACTTGCCACCCATTGATAAAGCTGGCGAATAGTGAAATTGTTTTTACGTGCAATCTCTAGAATCAATTGGTTACGGCTGGCGCCATTTTCTATTTGTCCAATATGCTCAGGGAGGGGTTGATCCAGATCAAATTTTGACAGGTCTTCGGTAAAACCGCCCAGTTGTTGAATTAAAGACAGACCCAAGGTCGGATGAATATAGCTGTTCAGTTCATCATATTTGGCCCGTGCTTCTTCTTCTGTCTTGCCAACAAAAATGGATACACCTGGCATGATTTTCAGGTCATCGGCATGACGGCCATATTTGGCTAAACGGCCTTTTACATCACGGTAGAAGGCTTGGGCATCTTCCAGTTTTTGTTGGGCTGTGAAAATCACTTCGGCAAATTTTGCCGCCAGTTCACGGCCATCTTCAGACTGACCCGCCTGGACTATCACCGGATAGCCTTGCGGTGAACGTGCCACATTCAATCCACCATGTACGGCTAAATGCTTGCCTTTAAAACGCGGTGGATGCAGTTTGTCCCCATCAAAGAATTGTCCGGTTTCTTTATTATATTCAAAGGCATCATCTTCCCAGGAATCCCAAAGTTTTTGTGCCACTTCAATGAACTCATCGGCACGTTCATAGCGTTCTTTCGGATGTGGAGCATCGTTTAAACCAAAGTTTTTAGCCACATGTGCTCCCGCAGTCGTCACTACATTCCAGGCAGCACGACCTTCGGATAAATGATCCAGTGAAGCAAATTTACGTGCCAGACTGTATGGCTCTTCATAAGTGGTTGAGGCAGTGGCAATAAAGCCAATATTTTTGGTCACTGCTGCTAGTGCAGAAAACAGGGATACAGGCTCAAGTCCTGCAGAAAAACCGCCGGTTAAACCCAAGTTGGGTGTGGTATCCGGATCGACAGTCACTGGAACGTCAGCAAGGAAATAGGCATCAAATAAGCCACGTTCAGCCGTTTTGGCCAGTTCAATAAAGTAATTTAAGTTATGGCTGTCTTGTGGACGAGCTTGCGGATGGCGCCAGCCTGCAACGTGCTGAGAAGTGCCTGGTACAAAAGCACCAAGGCGAATTTGACGTTTTGACATATGAAAACCTGTTTGATGTTGTTGATTATGGTTTTATATAGTTCAAAGAGCATGCCAATAAAATAAATAATAAAAATCATATACTTAGTAATTTAAATTTAATTTATTGTTGTTATATCAACAGCTTAACTGTTGTTATGTTGCCATGAGTTCAGCTTAAAACTTGCATTGAATATGCTGAGGATGAAAAAGGCATAACTTTTTTATGGGTATAAGATACATGCCCCAACTGGAGCATGTGTTTTCAGGTGATCAAGATGCCTTGTTTGCTTGTTGAGCGATGACATGCTGATTTTCAGGACGTTTCAGCCCCAAGTTCTCACGCAAAGTCGAACCCTCGTATTCAGTACGGAACAAGCCACGGCGTTGCAGTTCAGGCACAATGAAATCAACAAAGTCATTCAAGCCAGCAGGGGTGGTCGGTGGCAATACATTAAAGCCATCAGCACCTTCATTTTCAAACCAGGTTTGCAGTTCATCCACCACCTGTTCAGGCGTACCAATCAGGGTCCAGTGACCCCGCGCAGAGGCAATGTATTCGTACAATTGACGGATGGTAAAGTTATGACGGCGGGCAATATCAATCATCATTTGCTGACGGCTAGAGAAATTAATGTCGGTATCTTCCAGTTTCGGGAACGGCGCATCCAGATCAAATTTCTTTAGATTGATTCCGCCTGCCAGACCGGACAATAGGCTCAGACCGACTTCAGGATGAATTAGGCTATTCAGTAGCTGATATTTCTCTTGAGCTTCCTGTTCAGTTTTGGCCACGAAAATAGACACACCCGGCATGATTTTCAGGTCATCCGGATGACGGCCATATTTCAACAGGCGGCTTTTCACATCACGGTAGAATTCTTGCGCATCTTCCAGGCTTTGCTGTGCGGTAAAGATCACTTCGGCATATTTACCCGCAAGTTCACGGCCATCTTCAGACTGACCAGCTTGTACAATCACCGGATAGCCTTGCGGTGGACGTGAGACATTTAGCGCACCTTGTACATTGAAGTATTTTCCTGCATGTAATGGCTCATGCAGTTTGCTGGCATCGAAGAATTGACCATCTTCCTTGTTATAGATGAAGGTGTCATCTTCCCAGGAATCCCAGAGTTTTTGCGTCACTTCAATGAACTCATCGGCACGTTCATAACGGACTTTGGCATCAGGATGCTTTTCTAGGCCGAAATTCCGTGCAGTGTCGGCAGATGCCGTAGTCACCACGTTCCAGGCTGCACGTCCTTTGGAAATATGATCTAAAGACGCAAATTTACGAGCCAAAATGTAAGGATCTTCATAGGTAGTTGATGCGGTGGCAATAAAACCAATATTTTTGGTCACTGTGGAAAGTGCTGCAAATAGGGTAACCGGTTCAAAGCCGACACCTTTATCGCCTAGGCCCTTTTCGCCTTCAATTGCAGAACCCCAACGTACCGATAAGCCATCTGCCAGAAAATAAGCATCAAACAAGCCGCGTTCAGCTGTCTGTGCAAGTTCAATCACATAGTCAATGTTGAGATGATCTTGTGGACGAGATTCAGGATGGCGCCAGCCGGCAACGTGCTGTGAAGTGGTAGGAATAAAGGCACCAAGTTTAATTTGACGTTTTGACATTGTTATATCCTGTACATTTTAATCAATAATCAAAACAGCTGCTTCAAACATTGTGCCAAGTTAAAAATTTATAAAAAACAGAATCTTATTTTGGATGTCATTTTTATATGTTGAAGAATCAGCACTCATCAGGCGCTTTTGTTTCAAAACAGACAGTAGAAAAAACGCAGTGCTTATATGAAATAAAGTCGATCTTCAAAAAAGAATACTTTGGGGCAAAGTAGTGATGAGAAAGATTAAAATGAGTTGAATTTCAAAATACATAAAAAATGCCCCGAAGGGCATTTGGGTGGTTCTTGAATTAAGATGCCTGCGCTTGTTTTTGCGCCAGTACATACTGATTTTCCGGACGTTTCAGTCCCAAGTTTTCACGAAGGGTGCTGCCTTCATATTCGGTACGGAACAGGCCACGGCGCTGCAGTTCTGGCACAATCAGGTCGACAAAATCATTTAAACCGGCAGGCGTGCTTGGTGGCAGAATATTAAAGCCATCTGCAGCTTCATTTTCAAACCATTCTTGTAGCTGGTTTACAATCTGCTCAGGAGTACCCACCAGCGTCCAGTGGCCACGTGCAGAGGCTACATATTCATACAGTTGGCGGATGGTAAAGTTATGCTTGCGGGCAATATCAATCATCATCTGCTGGCGACTGCCAAAATTGATCAAGCTTTCATCCAGTTCAGGGAAAGGCTCATCGATGTCATATTGTTCCAGATCGATTCCGCCGGCCAAACCGGAAAGCAGACCCAGACCGACTTGTGGATGAATAAGACTGTTTAACAGATCGTATTTTTCCTGTGCTTCTTCTGCCGTTTTTGCCACAAAAATCGAAACACCCGGCATGATTTTCAGGTCATCCGGATGACGACCATATTTAGCTAAACGACCTTTCACATCACGGTAAAATTCCTGTGCATCAGCTAAATTTTGCTGTGCAGTAAAAATCACTTCGGCATATTTTCCAGCCAGCTCACGGCCATCTTCCGACTGACCTGCCTGTACAATCACCGGATAGCCCTGTGGCGGGCGCGGTACGTTTAATGCTCCTTGCACTTCAAAATATTTGCCCTTGTGCTGAGGTTCATGAAATTTTTCTGGCTGGAAAAACTGTCCAGAGGCTTTGTCATATACAAAGGCATCATCTTCCCAAGAATCCCAGAGTTTCTGTGTAACCTCAATAAATTCATGTGCACGTGCATAGCGGCTTTTGGCATCTGGATGTTCGGACAGGCCAAAATTGCGCGCGACTTGTTTAGAGGCTGTGGTGACTACATTCCATGCCGCACGTCCTTTGGAAATATGATCCAGTGAGGCGTATTTGCGTGCCAGCGTATATGGGTGCTCATAGGTGGTCGATGCAGTAGCGACAAAACCAATATTTTTCGTCACTGCAGACAGGGCAGCGAATAGGGTGACTGGTTCAAAGCCAGTATCTTTATCGCCCAGACCCCAGCCTTTGCTGGTGGCGGAACCCCAGTCACCACGCACTGCCAAAGTATCTGCTAAAAAGTAGGCATCAAATAAGCCACGTTCTGCCGTTTTGACCAGCTCAATGGCATAGTCAATATTTAAATGATCCTGCGGTCGTGACTCCGGATGACGCCAGCCGGCAGCATGCTGAGAAGTGGTTGGAATAAAAGCACCAAGACGGATTTTACGTTCAGCCATGAGAAAAACCTTGTGTTTTTTATGTTGTCAGCTGGTTATAACAAGGAATTTTCAGGCTTAAAAATACGATAAAATTAAATCCATATAAAAAATATGGATTAAGCAGGAAATACGCCAATCACAAGTTTTTTGCTTGGATTTATTTCGCTGTTAAAGGCTGAATATTACACCAGTGCCTTAATGGTCTTTTTCTTCCACACCAACTGATAATAAAGTGCCTGCAAAATACACAAGCAGACGAATGACAGCGCATAGGCATACCAAATGCCTTGTAAGCCCCACCAGTAACTGAACAGGTAAGCACAAGGCACTTCAATCAATAAAATTGTGCCGATGTTAATTAGCATGGGGATCGTTACCGTACCGCTGGCACGCATGATGGAAGCAAAAATTGCACTGGCACCAAAGAACAGGATGGACCACAGCACAATAAATAACAGTTGCTGTCCCAGTACCACCACCGTCGGGTCGGTGATAAACAGCGCCATCAAGTATTTGGAGAACAGATAAGCCAAAGCCACTAATCCACCGGTAATCACAATATTCATAGCGAGTGCAGTATGGGTCACTTTATTGAGCAGATCCGATTTTTCTGCACCAATCGCCTGTGCTGCAAAAATGGAGGCAGCAATTGAAATGGATAGGGCAGGAAACTGGATGTAATTCAAGACCTGATTGACTGCACCATAGGCTGCAGTGGCATGTGAACCATAACGGTTGACCAGGCCGACAATAACCAGCCCGGCAACAGATGTGGTGACCATCTGCACACCGGTAGGAATACCCAAACGCAGAATAATTTTACTCAGTTCAGGGTGATGGCGAATATGGCTGAGCAGATGACGGTCAAGCTTCAAGGGATGGTCTTTCTTGTTGAGATACACCAGCAAAAACACCAGTACTGCCAAGTAACCAACAGCGGTGGCAATAGCCGGTGCAATAATGCCCATTTTGGGAAAGCCAAAATAGCCGGCAATCAGTACCGGGGTAATTACTACACCAATCAGAATGGTCATGCCGGAAGCAATCAGCGGTGTGGTGCTGTCACCCACGCCACGTAAAATGGAAGTATAAATAATATAAATAAACAGCAAGGGACTACCGGCCAGCATCCACTGTACATAAGGCAGGGACAGATGCATTACATCTGGCGTGGTACCCAGAGCCAGTAAAATATGCTTAGAAAAAAGCACGCCAAACAAGGCGATAATACTGCCGCCAATTAAGGTCATAAACAGGGTAGAACCCACCACACAGCGTACTTTTTCAATGTTTTGCGCACCCCATGCCTGTCCAACCAATACCGTAGCACCTGCGGAAAGCCCAATCACAAAAGCCAGCAGGCAGAACAAAATCGGAAAGAATACTGCCACTGCTGCAATCGCATTCACGCCCATCATTTGTCCAACAAAAATGGTATTCATCGTTCCAGACAGGTTTTGCAGAATATTGGTCGCAATCAACGGCCATAGAAAAATCAGAAATGTTTTCCACAGTTTTTGTTGGCTGAGCAGCGGTTTATGTTGAGGCATGGATCATCCTGTAACGTTATTTTTATCATTTTCAGATTTAAAGTCACACTACCCGAGTTAGCTTAAAAAAGCCTTAGTTGTTAAGTAACTAAGGCTAAATTTCATGAATAAATCATGAACTTAAACTGCGGATAAAATAGCCGAGGCCTGTTCCAGGGTTTCATCTTTTTTGGCAAAACAAAAGCGGATTAAACGTAAATTTTCCGGGGACTGTTGATAAAAAACCGAAACCGGAATGGCAACAATGCCATGCTGTTCCGCCAGAAATTTACACATCTCGACATCATCCAGATCGGGACGAATGGCACTGTAGTTCAGGTTTTGAAAATAGGTGCCCTGTGAAGGGGTAAAATGAAAGCGCGAGTTACGCAGGCCTGAATTAAACAGATCACGTTTATCTTGATAAAAGTCTGCAAGCCCTTCAATATGTTCAGGATGCTGCTGCATAAAAGTGGTCAGTGCCATTTGTACTGGTGTTACCCCGCAGAAACTGGCGAACTGATAGACCTGTCTGAATATTTTCATCAGTTCAGGTGAGGCAATGCAATATCCGGTTTTCCAGCCGGTGACATGGAAAGTTTTACCAAAAGAACCGATCACTATGCTGCGGTCGCGAAGCTCCGGAAAAGACAAGGCTGAATAATGCTTTTGACCGTCATAAATCAGGTGCTCATAAACTTCGTCGGACAGTACAACGATATTTTTATCCCGAATCAGTTCAATTAAAGTGAGCCAGTCCTGACCTGACCAGATTGCCCCGGTTGGATTGTGCGGCGTATTTACAATGATCATTCGGGTTCTATCATTGATGGCATCTTTAACTCGGTTCCAGTCCACTGAAAATTGTGGGGCAGTCAGGGGAATATGAATGGCTTTTCCGCCGACCAGTTGCACGCTGGGGCCATAACTGTCATAGCAGGGATCGAAAATGATGACTTCATCACCGGCATGAATCAGCGCTTGAATGGCAACAAAAATGGCAATCGTGGCCCCGGGCGTAATGGTGATTTCAGTCAGTGGATCAATTACCAATTGATCGCGTTTTAAAAATTGCTGGGCTACCTGTTCACGCAGTGAAATCAGACCATCACTGGGAGCATATTGGTTAAAACCATCTAGAGTCGCCTGGCTTAAGGCTTTGAGTAGCGCGGGTGGCGCGGCAAAGTCGGGAAAACCTTGGGAAAGATTTAAGGCATTCAGGCGATGTGCCATCGCGGTCATCACGCTGAAAATGGTGACACCCTGTGCCGGTAGTTTGGAATGAATCTCAAGCATGACCCGAACTCTTCAATATTCTTATGCTTTTCAGTGTAACAGCAAGCTCAGCACAGCAGAATAAAAGGATGGGCTTAATCTCTGCACATTTTTATCTAATTTCATCCATTTAACTGAATTACGCCAATGGATAAAATTAACAAAAAACCTACTGGACTAAAAAAACAACATTTTCTAGAATGCGTCTCAAATTAAAATAATCCTATAAAAATAATAAATCATGATGTTTAAAAATATCCATACGCTGATGGACAGTATGGGCTTAAGTTTGCAAAAGCGCGCCCTGCACATCCAGTTTTCCAATGAATTGCTGAATTCTCAGGTCTTTATTCAACGCATTGAAGGGCAACATCGCATCAATCAGGGCTTAAAAGCCGAACTGATGTGCTTGTCGACGCATGCCCATATTCCTCTAAAACAATTTATTGGTGGGCAAGTGGCTGTAGATCAGGTGACGGATTCAGGCGACTTGTCTCGGATGACTGGGGTAATTACTGCCGCCAGTCAAGGCCAAAGTGATAGTGCATTCACCCTATATAAACTGAGCATTGAAGATGCAACTGCACTGTGGCACAAGCGCCGTAACAGCCGTGTGTTTATGAACAAAAGTGTGCGGGATATCAGCGAAATTCTGTTTAAGGAATGGCAAACGAAAAGTAGCTTGTTTGCAGCCAGTCTCAGTTTAAATATGCAAGGCCTAAATAGAGAATATGATGTGCGTCCTTTTGTGATGCAGGCCAATGAAACAGACTATGAGTTTTTAACCCGACTGTGGCGCAGTGAAGGCATCAATTGGCTGATTGATGAAGCCGAGCATGTCGTTGCCAGTCCTGCAGCAGCAATACAAGCGCAAAAATTATGCTTAATTGATGAAAATCATCAATTTAATGCCTTAAAAAGAAGATCAGTTCGCTTTCATCGCAGTCATGCCACAGAAGCGTTTGATAGCATCACCAGTTTTATTGCCGAACGTTCTTTGCAGTCGACCGCCGTTCAGGTGCAGCGTTGGCAAGCGCATTATCTATCTCAGGATCAGGCCAATTACCAGTTAAGCAAGCATCAGCATAGTGATTTGCACGACAACGCAAGCTTAAGTCTGGAACAGGCATGGAGCATTAGCCCGGCATGGACATCGGATTTAAGCGGGGTGGATCAAAGCACCGCTTCAGGTAGTGAGCAATTAGAAAAACTGAATCGGCAACTGAGCCAGTACCAAGACTTGCAGGCCAAATACTTCACCGCGCAAAGTAGCGTGCGTGATGCCCATGTCGGCTACTGGTTTGAATTGCTTGATCATCCTGAAATTGACCGTCATTCAGGTTCAGATAAAGAATTCCTGATTTTGGGTAAATCTTTTTATAACCAGAATAATTTACCTAAAGACATGCTGCGCCAGTTAGACACTCTATTAAGCTTGAGCCGTTGGCAACATCAGGGAGATGAACGACAGGCGAATGAGCTTTATCTGGTACGACGCAATATAGCTGTGGTTCCTGAATACAACCCCCTGATACATCGGCCTGCGGCCTATCCGCAACGTGCCAAAGTGGTGGGTCCTGAAGGTGAAAGCATTTATGTCGATCAGTGGGGCCGGATTAAGGTTCGTTTTATGTTTACCCGTAATGAGGATCATGGACATGATGGCGGAGCCGGAAGCAATGACAACGATACCGATTCAGCCTGGGTTGATGTACTGACTCCGTGGGCCGGTGAGGGTTATGGTGCACGTTTTCATCCGCGAATTGGTGAAATCGTGGTGATTGATTTCTTTGAAGGCGATGTTGACCGCCCATTTGTGGTTGGACGGATTCATGAAGCAGAACGCCATCAAACCATGTTTGATATTCAAGGCCAGTTACCGGAGACCAAAAAGCTCAGCGGCATCCGCTCGCAGGAAGTCGGTGGTTCGGGTTTTAACCAATTGCGTTTTGACGATAGCACTGGACAAATCAGTACCCAGTTGCAAAGTAGCCATGGCGCAAGTCAGCTGAATTTGGGACATCTCAGCCATTCCAAAGCTGCCGAGACCAGTGATGGACGCGGGGAAGGGTTTGAGCTAAGAACAGATCAATGGGGCGCTGTCCGGGCGGGTGAAGGTTTGCTCATTTCCACACATAAACAAGATAGCGCGGCAGGTCATCATTTAGAGGTGAATCAGGCCAAACGTCAGCTTGAAAATAGTTTCAATCATTCAAAAGCACTCAATGACATAGCGAAAAATCAGCAAACGGATTCACTCACCGTTTTAGACAATTTAAAGTATTTTCTAGAGCAGATGGAACGCAGGAATGAAGCCAAAGCAAATGCCTTTAAACAGGCTTTAATGATTCTTGCTGCGCCAAACTCCATCGCCTGTGTCACCCATGAAGATTTATATTTCTCGGCAGATGGACAGATCAGTCAAAGTGCCGGAGATGCTATTAATTTCTCAACGCAAAAATCATTGATTGCCCATGCTCAAGACAAGATTAGCCTGTTTGCAGCGCAGCAGGGCTTTAGTGCATATGCTGCGAAAGGCAAAGTCGAGCTTCAGGCACAGGATGATGCCCTTGAAGTTATAGCCCGTAAGGTCATTAAGCTGATTTCGACCGAAGATAAAATTGAGCTGAGCAGTCCTAAAGAGATTGTACTGACAGCAGGTGGTTCACAGTTAAAGATCAATGCAGAAGGTGTTTTTACTACCACCGGTGGTAAGTTTGAGAGTAAGGCGGGGCAGCATAGTTTTGTGGGAGGGGCTAAAGTGCTGACACCTCAGGTAAGTTTACCAATGCTTGAAACGCCTTACAGCAATCGAATTGATTATATTTGGAACAGACCTTCTATGGGTGAAAAGGAGATTTTTATTGTTGATAAATCAGATGGAAAATTAATTAAAAATATTAAGAATGAATTGGATAACGATAAAAATATGAGTTCCTTAAGATTCTATACTCCACAACAAGCAGAATTTAGAGCATTGGGATTTAATTCTTTAAATACTTATTTAAGTCAGGACATATCAAACGATAATTGTGATGAATTGATAGAAGAAACAGAAGAAGAAATTTTAGAAGATGATGAAGTTTACTCAGAAGAGGATTTTGATTAATGAGTAGTTTGGTCACAATTATTTCTAAATTCTATGATAAATCCGGTCAACGAGTTATCAATCTAAATGTAAAGTCTCGTTATCATGGATCAACCAGAGAAAACCTGCAAAAGACAGATGAAAAGGGTTTATTCATCTTTCAAGCTTCTTCTAACAGAACAATCGAAATTTTAGCTAAACCACCTAATGCTAAAGAGTATACAGTTTTTAAAATGATGAATTCATCTGTAAGTTCATCTGCGAGTCATCCGGTAAAAGTTTATTTACCCAAAACGATTGAAGAATATCGACAAGAAAACATAAAAATTCCTCATAGTAAAACCGTAAAGAATTTTTTTAAGGTGGTTGATCGTCATGGAAAAGTGATGAGCAACTTTCCTATACAATCGCGTCCTAAAGGGAAAAAATCTTTTGAACGTTCTACCAACGAAGAAGGACTGGCAGAAATAGAATCTTCTCCAAATCGGGATATCGAAATTTTAGTTCTGACATCGGGTGATACATTTGTTTTAAAAAAATCTGTAAATTCTGGCAGTGGTTCACAACAGCCAATACTTATTCAATTAGATGAACCTTACGATAATTTTAAAAGTTTATCGACGATCACTTTGCTAGATAGAAATGACAATAAATATAGTGTAGAAAAAACCAATGTTGAAATATTGAACCTAGAGAGTAAAGAAAAAAATATCATCACTACTTCAAATGGAAAGCTTGTGGTTCGTGGTCATATTGGAAAATGGTTGAAGATAACAGTATATAAACCTGATGGTACACCACTAAAATCGGTAAATTATTTGCCAAAAAGAATAAAGGAAAGTTCAGTTAAGTTGCATCTAGATGTAGATGTAACTAATGGAAGTACTCAACAAGATAAACCAAATATTAATAGACAGATTACAGAAAATATTACCTGCAAAACTTGTGGAAAATCTTTGAAACTTAATATTGATTTTATAAAGAATATAGCCCCTAAAGCTAAAGCTGAATTTCAAGAAGCATTATTAATGTTACCTGATTTTATGAAAAAATATGAAGTAAACTCTTGCAGAGATTTAGTCAATATTTTAGCTCAAGGAAAAATAGAAACTGAAGACTTTACAAAATTAAGAGAAAGTTTGAATTATACTAAGAAAACTTTTAAAAAACCTGAAAATATTTATGCAATATCACCCACGGCAATAAATGCTGGTTTTAAACGGCGTGGCATGGGGAAATATACTAGACAGCAGAAACTTGAATATATTTGGAGTTATCTGGCAGGTAATGATACTGCTTATGGTTTTCATTTATATGGAAATGAAAAATATCCTAATGAAGATTATAGAGGAAGGGGGTTATTACATTTAACTCATTTTACAGGCTATGAAGATTGTGCAAAAGGTACAGGTTTAGATATTGTTAATAATCCTACTCTATTAGAAAATAATTATAGTATAGCTATAGAAACGGGGGCTTGGTTTTGGAAAAATAAAAATAATGGAAAAATAGCTAATCTTACGAAAAATGAAAGTATAAAAATTGATTCAGATAGTATAACGACTTCTATTACACATTTAGTTAATGGTGGGGAAATGAAATTAGCTGAAAGAAAAATAGCTAAAAAATTTATAGCTCAAAAATTTATTCTTAAATATGGTGTATGTAAATGAATTATTCTTTAAAATATCTGCTATTTATTTTTTTATTTACACTAGTAAATTCTTCTCTTTATGCAAATAATATAATTAAATTAAATACATATAAGTGTATAGAGTCCAATGAAATTTTTAATAAGTTAGATGTTTATATTAGTGATTGTAATAAAAAATTAAAAAAAATTGACTTTTATGAGATTCCTAATAGTATTCCAAAAATAGATTACGTATTTTCTAATAATATAAAAGATAAATATAATGTTTTTTTGGTAATTTCATATAATGAGAATTATAGAGATCCATTAAATAGATTTAACTATTTAGATAAATATTATATGGTGCGTGCATATGAGTGTGATAAAAATAATAATTGTAAAGAAAATGAAAAATTATCTAATTTTTTTGGTAGTGGGGGTGATATAGTAGACTTAGAAAACAAAAAAATAATATATAAGTTTCCTTATTCTAGTCAGCATAAATTGAAAAATGAGTTAAATTCAAATTTTTTTAAAGATTGGAGGAATGGAAAGCTTGATAGTGGAATTGTACTTCGAAAAACATTTATTAATGACGTTAATAATTTTACACCAGAACATGTCGGATATCTGATAAAAGGTGATAAATTCAAAATAAAAGAAGTAAGTTCTAGGTGGTTAAATATTGTATATACTAATAAAAATGGTCGAACGACTTCAGGTTGGATAGCATGTGAAGATACAAATGTATGTAATTAATTTTTATTTTCAGAAATCTATTACGTACTTTGATTAACCTGAGAGAGTTATAGTTATCTAATTTTTTAAAAAAGTAGTTACATCTATAACTACTTTTTTTTAATTTATCATCCTTCCAAAACTTCTTCCAACAACTCTTCACTCGGCGCAAAGTAATACGCCCCATCCATTGGTGTCACAAAGTGAAGTAAACGGTCATGAATCCCATCGCCAGCTGTGCCAAACATATGTTCCAACATATGATCGATAATGCTTAAGTTTTTGGTATAGGCAATAAAGAATAAACCTTGGTCACCTCGGCCTTCACCATAAGGAAGAGAATGACGTAAAATTTCCATTTCTTCGCCTTTCTCATCTTCAATCACAACACGGGCAATGTGGGCATTTTCAGGTTTCACCTCATCATCCAGTTCAATTGACTCTAATTTGGTTCGACCCATCACATTTTCTTGCGCATCTACTTTTAATTTTTTCCATTTTTCCAGGTTATGTGCATAACGCTGTGCAAACACAAAAGAGCCATCAGCAAAAATTCCGGCATCTTCACCGAGTAAAGCGACTTCGGCACGATCATCCGGGAATTGCGGATTTTCAGTCCCATCAATAAAGCCTGTAATGTCACGCCCGTCGAAATAACGGAAGCATACGCGTTCATCCAGCACTTCAACTTTATCTTGAATCCCTTCAAAGAAAGACTGACTTAAGGCAAAGCAAATGTCGGCACGAGCACTGGCAATATGAATCAGCACATCAGCAGGAACAACAGGCATTTGAAATGAACCTTGGATCGGTTCTAATTGTTTAAAGCCAGCAGGAATTTGATTATAGAGCTTTGCCCAAAGTTCGGGACCAAAAGCGACACCTGTTTTAATTTGCGCGTTAGGATGCTGGGTGATTAAACGATCACGTGTGGTAAATAAATCTGCAAGTTTCTCTTTTAACTCATCAATCGTTAAGTCTTTTAAACGTAAAATAATAAACCGAGCATGATCTGAAGGTAATGGTAAAATTACAGATTGGGCAGTCATACTGGGCTCCTAACAATTTTTATAAAATATGTGACTGGCTTTATTGTGCCTCATCACTGCCTGGGTGAATAGCTCAAAGTTTTATTTTGATCGTGGATTTTTAACGCTTTATAAGTGTGAAAAGTCATATAATGAGCCGGTCTTTTTATCTCCTTGTATTTTATGTCTTACCAAGTTTGGCTTGCCTATATGTTGGCATGCTGGGTCATCAGTATTTCTCCTGGAGCAGGTGCAATTGCTTCGATGTCGAGCGGTTTAAATTATGGCTTTCGACGTGGCTATTGGAATGCTTTAGGTTTACAGCTGGCATTGTTGGTGCAAATTGGCATTGTGGCTGCTGGGGTAGGGGTATTGTTCGCGACTACACCTTGGGCTTTTCTGCTGGTGAAATGGTTTGGTGTGGTGTATCTCTTGTATTTGGCATACCTGCAATGGACAGCACCTGTACAGTCCATTGAGATTCAACAGGAACAACCGAATAAATCGATTCCTAAACTGGTCTTATATGGCTTCTTGGTCAATATGAGCAACCCGAAAGCGATTGTGTTTTTACTTGCCGTGTTGCCACAGTTTCTGGATTTGTCTAAACCACAATGGATTCAGTATCTGATTATGGCAGTCACCATGGTGAGCATTGATCTGATCGTGATGGCGGGCTATACCGGCTTGGCCGCCAAAGTTTTACGATTACTAAAATCGCCGAAACAGCAGAAATATATGAACCGAACTTTTGCCGTGTTGTTTAGCTGTGCAGCTGGATTACTGAGTTTGGTGCATCAGTAAGGATTGTTTCCCTCTCCTTTAAAGAAGTAAGAATCCTCAGAATATATTCTGAGTTTGCAAAGGAGAGAATGTTATAAAATAAAAATCATCTTAAAAATGATGCATATATAAAGGAAAAACTAAGCCATCTTCTTCACTTTCTGCACTGCAAAAATCACGGCAAACGATATCGCCATGGTCAGTACAATGGTTAAACCAGTAGAGGTGTCTAAACCTGCGCTTGACCATAGACCAACACTAATGCCAAATTGTGCAATCACAAAAGCCCACACCACCATCTGTTTAGGTGAGTTTGCTAAGAGTCGTGCTGTTAATGCAGGAATGACCAGTAGAGCACCCATCAATAATGAACCGACTGCACGTAAAGCCAATACGGTAAAGAGTGCCAGCAGCAGCATAAACACCAGGCGTTGCCATTTTGCGTTTACACCTTCACTCACTGCCATGTCCAGATCAATCGCGATTTGAATCTGCGCTTTCCAGTTTTTATACAACACCGCTAAAGCCGCAATAATGACGATGGCAAACATTGGCAAGTCTGACCAGGAAATTTGTAGCAGATCACCAAACAGGTAACTGAGTAGTTCCGGTCTTAGGCTTGGAATATGCTGTATAAACAGTAAGCCTGAGCAGAGCAGGGTTGCGGAACAGAGTGCCAGCAAGGCATCGTTGGGCAAGCGCGGGTCATGCAGTACCCATAAAATAGCCACCAATAGAAAAGCCAAAAAGCTCACGCCCAACCATAAAGGCAGGCTTAAAGCGCCGGCAATCGCCACACCCAGTAAAGTGCCATGTGCCATGGTGTCGGCAAAAAATGACATCCGTCGCCATAACATTAAACAGCCCAGCGGAGCAGTCAGAAACACCAACAGGGTTCCCATGGTCCATGCAGGTAACAAGAGTTGTAACCATTCCATCATGGCTTAAGCTTCCGGTTCAGGGTGAATATGAGGGCGAGAATCATGCTGACATGGAGCCGCACTATCACCATGCGCACAGTGGTCATGATGATGCTGATAGAACACACGGTTGGTGCCAAAAATGGCCTGATATTCCGGATGCTGCTGAACATTTTCCGGCAAGCCGCTACAGCAGATGTGCTTGTTCAGGCACACCACGCGATGCGTGCCTTGCATGACCCATTGCAAGTCATGCGATACCATCAACACGGCACAGCTATACTTGATTGGCAAGCTTCTGACATATTCATACAGTTCAGCTTCAGACTGAATGTCCAGACCTTGCATCGGTTCATCCAGTACCAGTACATCGGGCTGACGTAGTAAAGCGCGTGCCAGTAATACACGCTGCCGTTCACCGCCTGAAAGCTGCTGAACTTTACAATCCTGCAATTTGGTAATGCCGGTATCGCGAATAATTTCTGCTTTGATATCGGCGTCGCAATGTTCTAAAGCCAGTAAATCCTGCACCCGTAAAGGCAGGCTATGCGATGGATTAAACTTTTGCGGTACATAAGAGAATTTGAGTTTTTTATGGCTATGAATTTTGCCTGAATTGGCTTTCACAATCCCCAAAAGCACTTTAATCAGAGTAGATTTGCCCGCACCATTCGGACCGATCAGCGTGACAATTTCTCGCTCATGCAAAGCGAAATCGACATTCTTTAAGATGTCACGTTCGTCAATCCGAACACTGATTTTGTCTAAAGCAATCAGGGGATTGGTGGTTACTGTTTGTTGCGACACTGCTGACATATCCCAGAAATTTCAATAATACTGTGATGTGCAGTAAATTGATCGGAGGCTGAAAGTTCATCTAATTGTGTTAATAAACCCTGAGCCGAGGCTTCTTTTACTTTCTTGCAAGCAGTACAGATTAAAAATGCCGCTTGATGTCCTTCGCGCGGATGACAACAGGGTATATAGGCATTAATCGAAGTTAAACGATGGATTAAGCCTTTTTCCAGTAAAAAGTCCAAAGTGCGATACACCGTTGGTGGTGCAGCAGGACGGTCAGACTCGCTCTTGATTTTTGCCAGCAAGTCATAGGCACCCATGGGGCCGGTGGCATTTAAAATCAGTTCCAGCACTTCTTTACGTAATGGGGTTAAACGCGCACCTGCAGAGGTACAGAGACTTTCTGCTTCAGCAAGACGTGTTGCTATATTATGATGGTCATGTACGCCATGTAATGCATTGTGATGTTCGTGCGAACATAAGCTCATAGCAAAACCTCAAGTACGGAATTTATAAAAATCAAAGGACATTAAATCTTAACATGAAGCACCTACAGTTTCGATCAGGCATAGGTATTTTTGTCGATTTGTTATATTATAACACTTATTGAACATTTGGTGATCTTCTTCATGTCCCGTTTCTTTGCATTTTGTGCCCTGGCCTTATTGAGTAGCTTTGGCTGGTCGCAAAATCTGGTGGTCTCTACACATCCAATTTATCTGATTGCTCAGGAAGTGACTCAAGGTATAGAGAAGCCTGTGCTTTTGTTGGGAGATCAGTCTGGACATGACATTACCCTGACTCCGGCGCATCGCAAAGCCATTCTGGATGCCTCTTTGGTGATCTGGCTAGGTAAGGCACATGAAGCCCCATTGAATAAACTGTTGTCTGATAATCCCAAAGCGATTGCGATTTTAGATTCTGGTATTGTGCAAACGCTGCCTCAGCGTACTACCCGTGGTGTGGCGTTGAACAATACGGTCGATACGCATGTGTGGCTCGATCCCAACAATGCGGTGCGCATCGGCTTTTTTATTGCAGCCTTGCGTTCACAACAATTTCCTGAACATAAAGATGCCTACTGGGCCAATGCCAAACGCTTTGCACAAGAAATGTTGCTGAGTGCACAACAATACAATAGCCAGACTACAGCCAAACCTTACTGGTCATATCATGATGCGTATCAGTATCTGGAACGTGCTTTAAACCTGAAGTTTGCCGGTGCATTGACCGATGATCCGCATGTGGCACCTACACTGGCCCAAATTAAATATTTAAATGACAGCCGACCAAGTCGCAATATGTGCCTTTTGGCAGAAGGTCATGCCAGCAAAAACCAGTACCAAAAATTGAATCCGATTACCTTCCAAGCGGTCGATGAAAGCATGGGCAGGGAAGGGGACTTTGTGCTGGCGTGGAAGAAACTGGCCGATCAAACATATAAATGTGTACAAAATGCACGGAAATGATGCAAAAATTAAGCAACAATTGATGAGTTCGAAAGCGGTTTATGTAATTAAAAAATCCGACTTAGGTCGGGAAAAGATTGCATGTTCAGGGGTGTAACTCTATAATGCCTGCGATTAAAAACGATCATCAGCTAAACTTGTCAAGCATGATTGCTGTGAGTGAATAAATAATGAGCCGAACTAGTCGAATGATTGACCGACGATTAGCGAAAGCTTTAGTCATCTTACAAGCATGCATGATCCCTGTTTCAGCCTTGATAGCGTGGGTCGTGAAAGACTCAACTGCAGCTTACAGTGCCGCACTTGGTGCGTTGGTGTGTTGGCTTGCAAGTTGTTATTTTTCCTGGCAATCGTTTCGAGCTGCAGGTGCGCGAGCTTCAAAACAGGTTCTTTCGAACATGTATAGAGGCTTGATGGGCAAATTTGCAATTGTGATTGTTGGTTTCATTTTAATTTTAAGCAATGTTAAACCGTTGTCAGCGGTGGCATTGTTTTGTGGATTTATACTTGTTCAGACGATGACGTGGGTCGCACCTTTTTGGGCGTCACGACTCCAGAAATGAGTTTAAACACAACAAAAAATTGAAAAGTTTTTTAGGAGAAGAACGAGATATCAGGCAGCACGCGATGTTCGTTCTCTCTATTTAGTATTTGACATTGACCAGGTGTGATTTATGGCTGCTGAAGAACATGCCCTTACTTCGACCGAGTACATCAAGCATCACTTGACCAATTTAACCTATGGCAAAATGCCGGATGGTTCTTGGAAATTGGCTGAGACTGCTGATGAAGCTCAACAGATGGGGTTCACTGCTATTCACTTGGATTCAATGGGTTGGTCTATCACTCTCGGTGTGGTTTTCTGTTTGTTGTTCTGGTTAGTAGCGAAAGCTGCAAATGCTGGTGTTCCTACCAAGTTCCAGTCTGCAATCGAAATGATCATCGAGTTTGTTGACTCAAGTGTCCGCGACACTTTCCATGGCAAATCACGCTTAATTGCGCCTTTAGCCCTCACAATTTTTGTGTGGATTTTCCTCATGAACGCGATGGATTTACTACCAGTAGATTTCATCCCGCATCTTGCAGGAATTATTGGTTCAAACGTATTTGGTATGGACCCGCACCACGTTTACTTCAAGATCGTTCCATCTACTGACCCTAACGTTACCCTTGGTATGTCATTGTCGGTATTTGTACTTATCTTGTTCTATAGCATTCGTGAAAAGGGCATCGGCGGTTTCGTCGGCGAGTTAGCACTCAACCCATTTAACCCAAGTAACCCAGTTGCAAAAGCGTTGCTCATTCCAGTGAACTTGATTCTGGAACTCGTAACATTCCTTGCACGTCCAGTTTCATTGGCTCTACGACTTTTCGGTAACATGTATGCAGGTGAGTTAATCTTCATCCTCATCGCGTTATTACCGTTCTGGATCCAGTGGGCGTTGTCTGTGCCTTGGGCGATCTTCCACATTCTTGTTATTACGTTACAAGCGTTCATTTTTATGATGCTGACTATCGTATACTTGAGTATGGCTAGCGAAAAACATTAATGGTATTGCCTGACTGTCAACCGATGGTTGGGCTTAATTTTTTACTTTAATTTGGTATATACCTAACCTCTGAGGAATTATCATGGAACTCACTTTAGGTCTAGTTGCAATTGCATCTGCTATCTTGATCGCTTTTGGTGCTTTAGGTACTGCGATTGGTTTTGGTCTTTTAGGCGGCCGTTTCCTTGAAGCTGTAGCTCGTCAACCAGAATTGGCTCCACAACTTCAAACTCGTATGTTCTTAATCGCGGGTCTTCTTGATGCTGTGCCTATGATCGGTGTTGGTATTGGCTTGTTCTTCATCTTCGCTAATCCATTTGTAGGTTAATCAGCTTAATTCCTAAATTAAACCATTGAGGAATAGCAATGAATATCAACCTCACATTGATTGGCCAAGCGATTGCATTTGCGATTTTCGTCGCATTCTGCATGAAGTTTGTATGGCCACCACTAATCAATGCGATTAGTGAGCGTCAGCGTAAAATCGCTGATGGCTTAAACGCTGCTGAAAAAGCGAAAGCTGACCTTGCCGATGCGCAAGCTCAAGTGAAAGCTGAATTAGACGCAGCTAAAGCACAAGCGGCTCAATTGATCGAACAAGCGAACCGTCGCGGTGCGCAATTGGTAGAAGAAGCGCGTACTCAAGCAGCTGCTGAAGGTGAGCGTATTCGTCAACAGGCTAAAGAAGCTGTTGATACTGAAATCAATGCTGCCCGCGAAGAATTACGTCAACAAGTTGCTGCTCTTGCAGTTACTGGCGCAGAAAAAATTCTGACCCAGCAAGTTGACGCAGAAGCTCACAATGCCATGCTGACTCAGCTGGCTGCTAAACTTTAAGAGAGGCGGATTATGGCTGAACTCTTGACGTTGGCACGCCCATACGCTAAAGCAGCATTTGCTTACGCTTCTGAGCAAGGTGCAACTGACTCTTGGTCAAATGCATTGAATTTGCTCAGTGCTGCGGTGCAAGATGAAGCATTTTCAGCTTACTTAAATCGCCCTGAGCTTACTCCTGCAGAGCAGGTAAGTGTTTTTGCCAAAGTTTTAGGTGAAGATCAAACCGCAGCAGTGTCAAACTTTTTGACATTGCTTGCTGAAAACAACCGTTTGGAACTTCTTCCTGAAATTGCGACAGAATACGAACAGCTCAAATCACAGAATAACAACACTGTGGATGTAGTGATTGAATCTGCATTCCCATTGTCTTCTACACAAGAACAAGTACTTGCAGATGCGTTGAAAAAACGCTTTAACGCTGCGGTAAATGTTTCTGTAGAAGTTAAACCAGAACTAATTGCTGGTGTAGTTATTCGTGCAGGCGACCAAGTGATAGATGATTCTGCGCTTAACAAGCTTGAAAAAATGCGGACTCGTCTTCTTGCGTAATTATTTATAAAAAATTACTGCGTAAAAGAAGACTGAACTTTAAAAAGATTGAGGTATAGCGCAATGCAACAACTGAATCCATCCGAGATCAGTGCGCTCATTAAACAGCGTATCGGCGATCTGGACACCAGCGCGACCGCTAAGAACGAAGGGACCATTGTTATGGTTTCCGACGGTATTGTGCGTATTCACGGCCTTGCTGATGCAATGTACGGTGAAATGATCGAATTCGACGGCGGCTTATTTGGTATGGCACTGAACCTAGAACAGGATTCAGTGGGCGTCGTTGTTTTAGGTAACTACTTAAACCTTCAAGAAGGTCAAAAAGCTCGTTGCACAGGTCGTGTATTAGAAGTTCCGGTTGGTCCAGAACTTTTAGGCCGTGTAGTAGATGCTTTGGGTAACCCGATTGATGGTAAAGGCCCTATTGATGCAAAATTAACTGATGCTGTTGAAAAAGTAGCACCAGGTGTAATTTGGCGTCAATCAGTGGATCAACCTGTACAAACTGGTTATAAATCAGTAGATACAATGATCCCAGTAGGCCGTGGTCAACGTGAGTTGATCATTGGTGACCGTCAAACTGGTAAAACAGCAATGGCGATCGATGCGATCATCGCTCAGAAAAACTCTGGCATTAAATGTGTATACGTAGCAATTGGTCAAAAACAATCGACTATCGCTAACGTAGTACGCAAGCTAGAAGAAACTGGCGCTATGGCGTATACAACTGTTGTAGCAGCAGCTGCAGCTGATCCAGCAGCAATGCTGTATCTAGCTCCGTACTCTGGCTGTACAATGGGCGAATACTTCCGTGACCGCGGTGAAGACGCGTTAATCATTTATGATGACTTGTCTAAACAAGCTGTTGCGTATCGTCAAATTTCATTGCTTTTACGCCGTCCACCAGGTCGTGAAGCGTATCCAGGTGACGTATTCTATCTTCATAGTCGTCTACTTGAACGTGCTTCTCGTGTATCTGCTGACTACGTTGAGAAATTCACTAACGGTGAAGTTAAAGGCCAAACTGGTTCATTAACTGCATTGCCGATTATTGAAACTCAAGCGGGTGACGTATCTGCATTCGTACCAACCAACGTAATTTCGATTACTGATGGTCAGATCTTCCTTGAAACATCATTGTTCAACGCGGGTATTCGTCCTGCTGTGAACGCGGGTATCTCTGTATCTCGTGTTGGTGGTTCTGCGCAAACTAAGATCATCAAAAAATTGTCTGGTGGTATCCGTACCGCTTTGGCTCAATATCGTGAACTTGCAGCGTTCGCTCAGTTTGCTTCTGACCTTGATGAAGCAACTCGTAAGCAACTTGAACACGGTCAACGCGTAACTGAATTAATGAAGCAAAAACAATATGCTCCATATTCAATCGCTGACCAAGCTGTTTCAATTTACGCATCTAACGAAGGCTACATGGCTGACGTAGAAGTGAAGAAAATCGTTGCATTTGATGCTGCGTTAGTTTCTTACTTCCGTTCAGAACAAGCTGCGTTAATGCAAAAAATTGACGAGACTGGTGCTTGGGATAAAGATATCGAAGCAACATTCAAAGCAGGTATTGAAAGCTTTAAAGCGACTCAAACTTACTAAGTTTCAACTTTGTTGAATTTAGTGTTGGTTTGGTTCACGGAATCAACCTTCGGAAGCTCGAAAGAGCTTTCGAATACTAGGTTAAGCGTATGGCAAATTTAAAAGAAATTCGCGCCAAAGTAGCTAGTATCAAGAGCACGCAAAAGATTACTCGCGCGATGCAAATGGTAGCAGCTTCTAAGATGCGTCGTGCGCAAGAGCGCATGGCTCAAGGCCGTCCGTATGCCGAAAATATGCACCGTGTAATTGCTCATTTGGTACAAGCGAACCCTGAATACAAACACCGTTATATGGTTGAACGTCCTGTTAAGCGCGTTGGCTATATCATTGTGTCTTCAGATCGTGGCCTTGCTGGTGGTTTGAACATTAACCTGTTCAAGAAAGTGGTAAAACACGTTCAACAGCAACAAGAGCAGTCAATTGAAGTTCAATTTGCTTTGATTGGTCAAAAAGCGGTTTCGTTTTTTAAAAACTACGGCGGTAAAGTGCTGGGTGCGACTACAAACGTAGGTGATGCGCCGAGTCTTGAACAGTTAACTGGTTCTGTGCAAGTGATGTTGGATGCTTATGATAAAGGCGAGTTAGATCGTATTTATCTAGTGTCAAATGGCTTTGTTAACGCCATGACTCAAAATCAAAAGATCGAACAACTTGTTCCTTTAGCAGCTGCTGAAGAAAACGATGGTCTAAACCGTCAATACGGTTGGGACTACATCTATGAGCCAGAAGCTGAAGAGCTGTTAAATGGCTTATTGGTTCGTTACATCGAGTCTATGGTTTATCAAGGCGTGATTGAAAACATCGCGTGTGAGCAGTCTGCCCGTATGGTTGCAATGAAAGCTGCAACTGACAACGCAGGCGACCTCATCAAGAGCCTACAACTTATTTATAACAAGCTGCGTCAAGCCGCGATTACTCAGGAAATTTCTGAGATCGTTGGTGGTGCCGCTGCCGTTTAACATTATTAGTTTGAATTGAGGAGACAGCAATGAGTAGCGGTCGTATCATTCAGATCATCGGCGCGGTTATCGACGTCGAGTTTGAACGTAATAGCGTTCCTAAGATCTATGACGCTCTCCAAGTTGACGGTACTGAAACTACTTTAGAAGTTCAGCAACAACTTGGTGATGGTGTAGTTCGTACCATCGCAATGGGTTCTACTGAAGGCCTTAAACGTGGTCTTAACGTAACTAACACTGGCGCGCCTATCTCTGTACCTGTAGGTACAGCATGTTTAGGTCGTATTATGGACGTTCTTGGTCGCCCTATCGACGAAGCTGGTCCAGTTGCGACTGAAGCGCGTTTGCCAATTCACCGTCAAGCACCTTCTTATGCTGAACAAGCAGCTTCTACTGACCTTTTAGAAACTGGTATTAAAGTAATTGACTTACTTTGCCCGTTTGCTAAAGGTGGTAAAGTTGGTCTGTTCGGTGGTGCCGGTGTTGGTAAAACTGTAAACATGATGGAATTGATCAACAACATCGCTAAAGCTCACTCAGGTTTATCTGTGTTTGCTGGTGTTGGTGAACGTACTCGTGAAGGTAACGACTTCTATCACGAGATGAAAGATTCTAACGTTCTTGACAAAGTAGCAATGGTCTACGGTCAGATGAATGAGCCACCGGGTAACCGTTTACGCGTAGCGTTAACTGGTTTGACCATGGCTGAATACTTCCGTGACGAAAAAGATGAAAACGGTAAAGGCCGTGACGTATTGTTGTTCGTAGACAACATTTACCGTTACACATTGGCTGGTACCGAAGTATCTGCACTTCTAGGTCGTATGCCATCTGCAGTAGGTTACCAACCGACTCTTGCAGAAGAGATGGGTGTTCTTCAAGAACGTATTACCTCTACTAAGTCTGGTTCGATTACATCTATCCAAGCGGTATATGTACCTGCCGATGACTTAACAGATCCATCGCCTGCAACTACCTTCGCTCACTTGGACGCAACTGTAGTATTGAGCCGTGACATCGCATCTTCTGGTATTTACCCAGCGATCGATCCACTTGACTCTACTTCACGTCAGTTAGATCCATTAGTAGTGGGTACTGAGCATTACGAGATTGCTCGTTCAGTTCAAAACGTTCTTCAACGTTATAAAGAATTGAAAGACATCATCGCGATTCTTGGTATGGACGAATTGGCTGAAGAAGACAAACTTACTGTATACCGTGCACGTAAGATCCAACGTTTCTTCTCTCAACCGTTCCACGTAGCTGAAGTGTTTACTGGTGCTCCTGGTAAACTTGTACCGCTTAAAGAAACAATTCGTGGCTTTAAAGGTCTTCTAGCTGGTGAATACGACCACATTCCAGAACAAGCGTTCTACATGGTTGGTGGTATTGACGAAGTTATTGCTAAAGCTGAGAAACTTTAATTAGTTACCTAATTTAGGAGATTCTCATGTCAACTATGCAATGTGACGTTGTAAGTGTTAAAGAGTCTTTGTACTCAGGCACTGTAACTATGCTAATTGCTAAAGGTGCTGGCGGTGAGTTGGGTATTATGCCTGGCCATGCTCCGCTGGTAACTTTGCTCAAGCCGGGCGCAATCCGCGTTCTGCTTGAAAACGGTACAGAAGAATTAATCTATGTATCTGGTGGTGTACTTGAAGTTCAACCGCATGTTGTTACGGTTCTTGCAGATACTGCAGTCCGTGCAGAAAACTTAGATGAAGCTGCAATTATTGAAGCACGTAAAAATGCTGAACAATTGCTTGCGAATCAAAAGAGCGACTTGGACTCTGCTGCTGCATTGGCTGCTCTTGCAGAAACTGCTGCACAGCTGGAAACGATCCGCAAAATCAAAAACCGCGCTCAATAAGAGACGGTTCGAGATTGAAAAACCACCCGAAAGGGTGGTTTTTTTATATATAAAATAATGTATATTCAAAACAAATAATTAGTAAAAAATTCAAAATGCTAAATTATATTTATATGGATGATTTGCCCTTATTTACCTATATTATTTACTTCTTCATAGGTTATGGTTTTACTCTATATTCACATAACATTGGTTTAGAAAAATTTTCTGTGAGAACACTACCATATTGGTTTTACTGTATTTTATATTTTGTTGGTAATCTAGCTATGTTAAGTGTTATGAGCTTAATGAAAACGCATCTTGGGTTATACTTTTTAGCGAATATAGTGGTGCCTTATGCTGCTTTGTGGCGATCATTTCCTGCAGAAAAATCATAAAATCAATGGAATGAGACAATGCTATTCACTTTTTTGAGTGTGTTAACTTTAGTCCTATCATTGGGTATCTGTAGTGTTTTTTTTCTTCAAAGAAAGTTTACAATTACCTTAAGCATATTATCTTTTTTATTGTGGATGGTAAGTCTTTGGTTGTGGATGAATTATTTAATGGAATTTCATCCTATCAAATAAAGGGTGTACTAAAACATCTGCCTAATAAATTCTTATGAACCTAATCGATTTTGAAATCCACTTCTGGGAACTCTATCAAGACGACACTCATTATTACTTAAGTATCGCGGTCGACATGAATTCAGTGGTATCCTGCTGGGATTTGGAGCTGACCCATTACTCATAATGTCCTGATAAAAAATTCAGCACCACTTTTTGACTGAGATTTCACTTAACCAAAAATCTAATTTTTGTCATCTGTAATAAAAGCCTGTCTGAGTTGAGCTAATAACAGATGGCTCACCTTGTCATCTTGTATCTTAATTAGTTGCTTTAATTTTTCAGCTTTTGGCGGGTCTTCCGGAACGATAATTTCTCCTCCAGATTGATCGGCATATGAAATAGGTTGAGGGTTTGCCGTGACCAGATTGGATGAAGCGGGATATTCGACATGCCAAAGCTGAGTTGAAAGCGCCATGATGTATTGATATTCATCCGTATCTGGCTGAAAACGTTTATAGAATTGTAAATCTTGCAACGCTTCTAAACGATCACCTGGGGCAGTGGAGGAAGGACTTTGCCCTTCGATAATGATCGGGTGAATTTCATGTTGCATCAAATGGTAGTCAAGCCAGTCGCCAAGCAGGCTGTGGTCAATATCTGCAACATAATCGCTGTCTTGCTGGATCAACTGTTGAAGTCGTTGCAATACGTTAATTTCTTTTTGTTGAAGCACATAACGTGCTTCAGTATCAAGTTGTTCCAACTCTGTAATAGGAAGCTCTAGAAAGCGTTGTTGCTGTTCAAAAGCATCCACAATATTGCTTTGATGGACACTATTCCATTGCTGCAAAGCATGAATTTCAAGTTGCTGAATTTCTTTAAATGCCTTGCTTCGATAGTGACTAAGCTTAATACGTTGAATATTTTGTTGATTAAATTCAATTCGTTGTTTGATGTATTCAACATAGAGGTTTGTTTGTTTGGGGCTAACCGGTTGAATAACATCAACCAATAACAATTGCTGCTGTTGGCGGTATTTGAGCCAGTCTTGAATCAGTTGAACCTCTTTTATGGGTTGAGAAAAAAATTGATTTAAGCGTGGGATAGCTTTTTCAGGCATGATGAAATGGAATGCGCCATATGTCAGGGTTGCTAAACAGACCACCACTAGAACAATTTTTTTCATTATATAAATGTGTTCTCTTTATTTGTTATTTGTACATCCTATCGTAAAAATGAGAACTGGTTAATGTTTTTCTATAAAAATATTAAATATTTATGAAAATGGAAAATTCACTATTAATTAGAATGTTTAGCTTAAAAATTTAATGAAAGTTTTGTTTAAACGAGGCTTTTTCTTCTCAATACTTTTGGATGTTTGAAAATGGGTAGTCAACAATATCTAAAGTTGCATATATTTTATCCGCACATTTTCTTAATCTAAAACAAATCATTCGCTGGCTTAGACCCTATGAACCTCATTGCCCATGAACCCCATTTCTGGGAACTTTACCAAGACGATATTCATTATTACCTCAGCATTGCGGTCGATATGAGTTCAGTGGTGTCGTGTTGGGACTTGGTCTTAATACAAGAGGAAATACAGGGTTATGAACACCGCGGTCGCGAGAGCATTCAAGAATTGGCAAAATCTCTTGTGGCTTTGGTCTATAAAGGCGATTTTTCACAAATGGAGCGCCGAGCAGTGAAACCCTATGAGCGCCAAGCCATGCAGGCAGCATTTAAAGCGTGGCAGAATAGTCAAAAAGTAGAGTAAGCGATTTATTCAGAAAGAGGGAGAATAGAAAACTCACCATTGCCGATAATTCTTATCTTAAAAATTTCGTCAAAACCTTCATTCAAATTGGGTACTTCAAGCTTTTTATGGGTGGCACGTACACCCACTTCAGGAATATTGGCTTTACCTACCCGGAGGCTATTCCGTTCTAAAGTGCTGTGCAAGTCCGTCTCAAAATAATAGCAAATCACTTCAAAGTCAGCATCTTTAGCACGCTGAATATATCGGGCACGATCATCTTGAGTCGGGTTGGTGTTATCAATCACCATCTTGGTTTTAGAGGCAAGACCTGCTTCAAAAATCATATTTTCCCGATGCCGGGTTTTCAGCATATCCAGATTAATGCGCAAATGACTATGGTGCAGATTCAGCAGGTAAAAGCTGGATTTACCTGAAGCCTGAATCCCTGTAAAAATAATCAGTTGCATGATACGCGCTACATCTTGAAGTCAGGTTTTATTAAATCATAAATCGTCCGTTTCGGGATATTCTTCTCGCTTGCCGCTTTCATAACTGGCAAAGTGAGGCTGTGTCCGTTTAAACACTGGGGCAGCACTATCCCAAGGCCAGTCGCCAAAATGGGTTTCCCGATAGCGCTTGAAGGCATCATTCAGTTCTTGTGGCGTGTTGAGGACAAAAGGTCCACGCATAGCAACGGGTTTAGCAATCGGTTCACCTTCCAGCCATAAAATCCGTGCTTCCAGTCCACCTGCTTTTAACTGGATTACCTGATCCGGTTTGAGCTCAACCAGATGTTTAAATTGAATTGCCTGAGCTTCAATCCATAGTTTGTTGCCCTGATAAAAATAGGCGAACCGGGTCGCAGTCGCAGAGCTTGCAGGAATAGTGAGTTCTGCGTGTGGCTCTAAACTAATCAAATAAATATTAACCTTATTTTCACTGGCCGCAGCTCAGGGATGTGGCGGGCACGACATCGCCATAGTACATATTGAACTCTTTATTTTTTGCCGCAGTTTGTGGCCCCATCTCGGCATTCGCTGCTGGAAAATGATCAATATGATGGGCAGTAACGGTAAACGGATCTTTCAGATCAAGACGGAATTCAACCGGAACAATCGAGAGTATGGACAAGTCGTTCATGCGCGATATCCTGAAATCAAGTTTTTGTTTTTATGAGCAATAGATGAATAAGCAACTTATTTGATGACTTTGAAGCTGGGTTGAAAAATGGTCTATAGCTGAACTGTAAGATGCATCAACATGAGTGAATTTGCTACAAATTAGCAACTATGGAGTTATTTATTCTTCTTTATAGTAGAACCAGCTTATTAAAAAAGCGATCTCAATATGTGTCATATGGAGAGAGTAAATATGGCAACAACAATGAAAGCAGCAGTGGTGACTGCATTTGGTCAGCCGCTGGAAATACAAGATGTTGAAATTCCTAAAATCAGTCCCGGCAAAGTGCTGGTGAAGATTATTGCCACAGGTGTTTGTCATACCGATCTGCATGCCATGCATGGGGATTGGCCAGTGAAACCGACTTTGCCTTTTATTCCTGGACATGAAGGTGTAGGTGAAGTCATCGAAGTAGGTGAGGGCATTGAGCATTTAAAGGTCGGTGATATTGTCGGTGTTCCATGGCTGTATTCAGCTTGTGGGCATTGTGATCATTGTTATGCAGGTTGGGAAACCCTGTGCAAGAAACAACAAAATTCAGGTTATTCAGTCAATGGAAGTTTTGCCGAATATTGTCTGGCAGATGGCGATTATGTCGGGGTGATTCCTGAAGGTGTCGATCTGCTGGAAATCGCCCCGATTCTATGCGCGGGTGTAACGGTCTATAAAGGCTTGAAAATGACTGAAGCCAAAACCGGTGATTGGATGGCCATTTCCGGTATTGGTGGCCTAGGGCATGTAGCCGTTCAATATGCCAAAACCATGGGCTTTAATGTGGTGGCGATTGATGTAGATGACACTAAACTTGATTTGGCAAAAAGCTTGGGTGCAGATGTTGGATTAAATGCGCTTAAAGTCGATGTGAAAGAACAAGTATTGAAAGCCACTGGTGGTGAGGGTTGTCATGGTGTTTTAGTCACCGCCGTCTCTCCGAAAGCATTTGAACAAGCCGTTGCCATCGTCCGACGTGGCGGAACCATGGTCTTGAACGGTTTGCCACCCGGAACATTCGATTTGTCTATTTTTAATATGGTGCTGGAAGGTATTACCGTACGTGGTTCTATCGTCGGAACACGTTTAGATTTGAAAGAAGCACTGGATATTGCTGCTCGTGGCAAAGTCAAAGCCCATATTCATGTCGAACCCCTCGAAAACATCAATGATATTTTTGAGCGGATGGAGCATGGCAAAATTGACGGTCGTATTGTGATTGATATGAAACTTTAATCTGCCAACAGAATCAGACCACTTCAGCACAACTGAATTGGTCTGTCTCTGATGCGTCTATCTTTAGGTAGAGACTAGCTTTTTTGAGCATCTTTATCCTGACTGTCAGGAATCATCATGCTGGCAAGCTTGACCATTTCCAGCTGGATATTACCCATCTGTTTTTCAATTTTCTTGAAATCGACCTGAGCCAAGTTGATTTCTCCATTGAGCAAGGGAGTTGCGAGTACTTGCTGGTTGGCCTGCAGCAAATCTTGGCGAATGGACTCAATTTCCTGACTTTTTAAGTTCAGGCTACTCAGTGCCTGATTAAATCCGGTCAGTTGCTGTTTCAAGGTATCGGCACTGTCTTGAAGCTGTGTCTGATCTTTATCCTCAATGGCTGTTTGTAAATCAGTCTGGGTTTGTTTGAGCTGCTCGACATAATCACCCGCTTTCAACTGCATATCGGCCACATCACGAACGATATAAAACATGTTGCCACTTTTCAGTTCGGCTTTTGGCGTTGCGGTTGATTCGGTGCTTAATTCCTGAGCGTCCTGTTCAGATACTTCGCTTGATTGTGAAGTGTGGGCTTCTGTTGAGTCAGGAGTATTGGCTTGCTCACAACCAATCAATATAAGGCCCGCACTAAACATCACAAAAGGAGAAACCACATTTTGGATGAATTTTTTCATAACCAATTCAGATCTTTATTTCAGTAAAGATGAATATAAGGCTGAAATGTGTAGAAAAAACTGATTGTTGCAAAGCGATAACAAATTTATTTTCAGCTATTCAAAAAGAGTGCCGAAGCACTCTTTTTTCACCGAGATTGTTGAGCATTAACCGCGAATGATTTTAATGATGTTATGGTTCATTACGTTGGTTAATACATAGTCGCCATTCACTTTAATCCATTGCTGGTGCAGCAACCAAAGCAGTAGATAAGGATAAAACGATTGTTTTTACTCGAGTATTCATACTTCACCTTTTAATCATGGCGGTTTGTTTATGAGTTGATCATAGTTCTAAGTTGTTGATAAATATGGGATGGATTGTTGTTGAATGATTAAAATCATGAAAGAAAAATGAAGAGCAGAATTTTTTATTTTAATTAGTTAAACTTTTGTTTTTAAATGAAAAATATAAGCACCTACAGGCTGTGTAGATGCTTACATTACTGTTACAAATTACTTGCCGAGTTCAGCATTAATCGCCTCAACAATACGCGGATCATCTGCCTTGATGTCTGGCGCAAAGCGGGCAATCACTTCACCTTTTTTATTAATCAGGAATTTTTCAAAGTTCCACAGCACTTCAGGTTTAGGATTAGGTGTTAAGCCATAATCGACCAAGTCTTCCCACCAGGGACCTTCACCAATACGTTCAGGAATGGCTTGGGTCAAGGTCTGGTAAAGCGGGTGTTTATCTTCACCCGCCACTGAGATTTTAGAAAATAGCGGAAAATCGACCTGATAATTCAAAGAGCAGAACTCCTGGATTTCTGCATCTGAGCCCGGTTCCTGGGCCAAGAAATTATTGGCAGGAAAGCCTAAAATCTCTAGTCCTTGGTCTTTCTTTTCTTTATACAGCTTTTGTAGGCCTTCATATTGCGGGGTTAAACCACATTTAGATGCCACATTCACCAAGAGCAATACTTTGCCTGCATATTGATTTAACGTAGTGTCCTGTCCGGCAATGGTTTTGACGGGAATGTCATAAACAGATTGGCTCATGAGAAAGTCCTTAAATATTTGAATGTGAACTACTGCTTTGTTTTAAAGCTTATTCTGCATGCCGACAAGTCTTTATTGATATGAAGATATCAATATTCATTCATAGCTGAATTAAAAAACAGGTCAATCGACCTGTTTTTGGGTATTCGGCAGAGCTTATGGGGCTGTTTTTGCTGGGGCAGTTTTGACCTGGTTTTGCAGTGCCTGCATTTCAGTCATTAACTCTTTCTGCAATTGAGCGGCACGGTTCTGTAATTCCGTCACTTTTTGCTTATCCGGTGAGCTTTCAAGACTGGTTTCTGCCAGCGCTATGCCTAAATTATTTGATTCTTTGATTTTGTCACGAACAACATTCACTTCGCTACTTTTCAGTTTTAAGGCATCAAGTTCTTGATTAAATTTATTAATATAGGTTTTCATCTGTGCCACAGTGCTGGTTAAAGCAGCTTTGTCACCTTTTTGCGCTGCCTGATAGGCTTTATTTTGCAGATCCGTAGCCTCTTGGGAGTTCTTGTTGGAGAGCATCTGGATTTGATCTAAATCACTTTTAATATCAGCTGAATTATTCGAGCTAAGGCTAGCTGTGACCGGTTGAGTGGTGGTTGAGGTTGAGGTGGTTACTGTGCTGGTTGCTGATGATGCGGGTGCTTCATTTGTTTTTTTATCACAGGCCGTTAATGCCAGAGTAGCCATACACAGTGAAGCCAGTAATGATTTTTTCATATCGCATCCTTATAGATCCAATGAAAACATCAGATCTAAATATTAAAACAAACATTAAAAACGTTAAAAATATAGTTTAGACTCGATTCAACAGAGTGTTGTGATCAAAATGGCATAGGATGTTGACTGGTGACTAGGGCGTTTTTGTTGTTAAGCTGCTGCAAATTGCAAAAAGAGTTATTTATTTAATAACATAAAGGATTAGATATCGCGCAGTTGTGCAGGGGTTTGTTCGGTATAACGCTTAAAGAATTCAATAAAACTGGAACTGTGCTGATACCCCAATTCATAGGCCAGTTTTTTCACTGTTTTGCCTTGGCGAATCTGTGTGATCGCATACAAAATTTTAGCCCGATTGCGCCATTCAGATAAACTCAATTGTAATTCCTGCTGGCTTAAACGCAGTAAATGTCGTTCGCTGATGGATGAGTCTCTGATGAGTTGTTGCAAGCTTTTCTGAAATAGTTCTGGATTGGCCAATTGCTGTAATAGTGGCTGTAGCAAAACATGATGGCTTTGCGGTAAATAATGTTCATAGGCAGGTGCAGTTTTTAGTTGATCGAATAACACCTGTAATAAATTACGATAATGCAGCGTGCTTATGCCTTGCTGTTTTTGTTCCAGGATTTCATGTACCAGATGCCGAAGAAAGGGGCGAATGCTTAAAGTTTTGGTGCAAGCAGCAAAATACTCACATAGACAAGGATGCACACGAATACAGACATAATGTGTAATTTGTTCATCCAGTGCGATCGAGGCATGTGCGGTTTGTGGAGGAAGCCACAGACCATAGTTGGGAGGCGACAGATATCTTTGTCCTTCTATTTCATACTCCAGAATACCGTTCAGGCTAAAATTAAAATCACCCCATAAAGAACTGTGTGGTGCCACAATTTCATCTTTTTGATAAAAGAAGTCATTCACTTCTATATAGTGCTCAATATGCTTCAGCATATGAATATCCTTGTGTTCATTTTTTTATTTGTAGAGTGATCATTGAAAGACTTGGAAAGTTATTTAAATAGCCACAATCCGGTCAGTCAGTGTCTGTAGCTCAATACTGATGTCTGAAATTCGATATTCTAATTATTTCAGACTTCAGTAAAAATGAATACGGGATATTCAGGCGCTGGAAAGGGTATGACACAGCAACACAACAAGACAGTAGGGTGGGCGATCGCTTTGCCCTTGCTGGCAGTCTTAATTTGGTCGATGAACATTACCGTAACCCGCTATGTAGCGGACTATATTTCACCCGTCAGTATCAGTTTTTATCGCTGGCTGGTGGCTTTTGTAATCTTAACCCCGTTTATGCTGAGCAAGGTCTGGCGTGAACGGCAGCTGGTTTTGGCACACTGGAAACAGCTTGCCGTTCTTGGTGCTTTTGGAATGGTACTGTATCAAGGTCTGGGTTATAGCGCAGCGCATTATACCACTGCCACCAACATGGGCATTATCAATGCCTTCATTCCGGTGTTTACCATCTTTGTGTCCATGTTTATGCTGAAGGACATTCCAAACCGCTTTGCTGTTATAGGTAGCATTCTGTCTTTTGCAGGTTTGCTCTATGTCATGGCGCAGGGAAATTTTAGCCATTTGGTGCAATCAGGTGGACATCTGGGTGATCTCATGATGGTACTGGCAGTCTTTTTTTACGCGTTTTATGGGGTTTTCCTGAAAAAATGGCAGCTCCAGATTCCCTTGCTGATTAGCCTCTATGTGCAGATTATTTTTGCCCTGCTTTACCATTTGCCTTTTGTGTTATGGCTGGGCTTGGATGGCATTAATCCACAGAATCTGGGCAGTGTGCTGTATGCCGGTATTTTCCCATCTTTGATTGCACCACTGGTCTGGATGTTAGCGGTACAGATGATCGGACCGAATCGCACCAGTATTTTTATGAATTTAATGCCAGTCTGTACGGCTATTATTGCCAATCTGTGGTTAGGTGAAGCATGGACCATGTATCACAGCATCGGTGGTATGATCATTTTATTGGGTATTTTATTGGCTCAAAAGAAAGATCGGGTGGTAACAACAGCAAAATTAAATGCCTAAACGCAAAAACAACCGATTAAAAAACAGACAAATAAACTGGTTTTATCACTAATTTTTATGAAAATAAAGTCTGAGTCGTAGTTTTAAAAAAGTATTTAAAATGGATGTTTAGCTAAAAGATAATTAAAAAATAGTGAGATAATTTAAATTATTAATAAAAAATGATAAATATTTGATAGTTTTTAGCTGTCTTTTAAGATAAATAATATATTTGTATAAAGAAATTAATTATTACATAATATTTATATCGTGAATGTTTAAGTTATTCTTAACAATCTTTAAACCTTCACAACCAGATTTACATACCCTCTGGATGTGATTTATGCACATCCTTTTTATGCTCAACCGTCCCTATATGGTTGAGCTTTTTTTTGCCTGAAAATTAGCTCAGTCCCTTATTTATTACATAGCAATGACCCGCATTAAGCGCGGATCACTTCACCTGTTTCAGCATCAATAATACGGCTGGGTTCTTTGCTTAGACCCAAATCACCATTCAAATAATTGACCTGACTGGAAAAATATTGGTTGGCTTCTTGCAAAGAGCGGGCGGGATTTTCCCCGGCAGGATTGGCACTGGTTGAGACAATAAAACCGTTAAAGGCATTGCATAGTGCAACGCATAAGGGGTGTGTGGTGACTCGTACCGCCACTTTGGGATGGTTGCCTTTAATCCATGCAGGAATATGATCGCCTGCCGGTAACAACCAGGTGGTTGCGCGTTCAGTCGGAGAGCGATGACTCCAGGAATCAATCACTTTTTGACGCATTTCTGCAGTCAGTGGTTCTAACAGATGTTCTACCTGCGCAATTTGCGCTGCCAGTAAAATAACCCCTTTTTCAATGGGACGTTGCTTTAAACGTAAAATCTCCAGGAACGCTTGTTCATTAAAAGGATCACAGCCTAAGCCCCAAACTGCCTCTGTGGGATATGCTAAAACATGTCCTTGTTTTAAACATTGAGCAGCTTCGGCAACAGAGGTGGTAATCATCAGATTTTTTTCCCTTCATATTTGTTAAAGGGCTATTGTGAACCTTATTTGCCTGGACGACAACGTAGATACAAGCCTGCCTGTTGGGTACACAAGCCAAGGAGCTCCAGTTCCATCAGTTGGCTGGTCAGTGTGGCAACGTCTAAATGCTGCTGAATGACCAGCTCATCCAGATGTTGTCCCATCCAGTCCAACTGGTTATACAAAATACTTAAATGCGCTGGCAGTACGGGTTGAATATTTAAAGGTGCGATTTTACTGGCTTGTTCGCTATGCTGTTGAGTTTGCCATTGAGTCGGTAGAGCCAGATCTTCAATCACCTGTTCAGGATGATCCACTAAAATGGCACCTTCACGAATCAGCTGATGGCAGCCTTGATGGTGCTCACTATAAATATGACCGGGAATGGCAAAGATAGATTTACCCTGTTCGGCTGCCCATTTCGCCGTGATTAAAGAACCACTTTTCAGTGCCGCTTCTGCAACAATGACGCCGAGGCTTAAAGCACTGACAATACGGTTGCGCCGTGGAAAATGTTGCTGTAAAGGCGCGGTTCCGGGTAAAAATTCGGTAATGATGGTGCCTGAATGGTCAAGGATCTGTTGGCGTAATTGCTGATGTTGACTGGGATAGGTCTGGTCTAGTCCGGTTCCCATCACCGCAATGGTGTGATTGTGCTGCAAAGCCCCCTGATGGGCGGCTTCATCAATGCCTTGCGCCAAGCCACTATTAATATAAAAGCCTTGTTCACTAAGATAATAAGCAAAGTCATAGGCGACCTGGCGTCCGTGGTTACTGGGTTTACGACTGCCGACGATGGAAATTTGTGGTTGCAGCAGGGTTTGAGCATCTCCCTGACCAAATAGGATCGGCGGTTTGTTGCAATAAGGCAGCAGCTGGGTGGGGTAGTCAGGATGGTCGAATGTGAGAATAAAATCGCTATCTTTTTGAATCAGGGCAACACAATGCTGGAATTGCAGCTGTGATTCAGGAAGATGAAAATCTCGCAGGCGTTGAATATGGTTTTTATGAATGCCAAGCTTTTGCCACGTTTCAATTTGATCAGGCTGTGTTGCCTCGGCTAGATGGGTATAGTGTTGCTTGATTTTATAAAAGCTGGTGATTGAGTGCTGCACCAAAAACCATACGCGAATGTAATCCAGCTGCAAGGAGCTTAATGAACTGAGCATAACGAGACCTTTAATTGTGTCTTCTTTTTATTATTTGAAAATAAAATGAGGCTGAATTTCAGCCTCATTTTTAGATTTAGGGATTATTCATCCATCAGTGGCGGCTGAATGCCAGCACCGACTTTAATCGGTAATTCGCTATCCAGTACATAGGCATAACTCAGGTTATCAAAGCTCTTGAATACCATAATGTTACCAATGCGCTGTCCAGGGAGCTGAACGCGTTCTTTGGTTTTTGGATCAGTAACGACTTCACCTTTCTGGTTCACCGACAATACCTGTCCAGTTTGAACACCCTGCAAGCTACCACGGTCAATGGTAACAACACTGTGTTTTGCAGCTGTACCAATTGAGCCCATCACGCGAACAACTTGACCACCGGCAACCACATCTTCAGCATTGGTCGGGTAGAACACAGTTGGCAGCATTGGATCATATTCAGGCAGTACACGGTCGCCACGACGAACTTCAGAATTATAAGTATCTGTCAGTTCTAGGGTAGTAATGTCATTTTCGCCACGTACCGCAACACCAGATGCAACCTGAGTCAATTCAAGACCGGCATTATATTTTTTGCCTTTTGCATCGGTAAACATATACGGTTCACCTTCATGGTAAACGGCATAGCGTTGACCGACTTCCAGGCCATTGCCACGTGCATAAACGGTTTGACCTTGAGCAGCCAGAACGCGTTGGTCAGCAGTTCCTACAATGTACGGCGTACCTGTAACTGATTCAGGTGCCACAATAGTGCTGCGTTCTAGCCATTGCTTGATGTATTCCAGTGGAATCACAGGAATGGCATTGTTGAGTGATTCAACCCGAACCTGAGGTTGTAATTTGGTACCACCGGTATAACGACGGATAATGCCTTCACAGCCATCACCTTCATCTTTACCGATGATCGGTTTGCCATTATAAGTACACATGAGAAGGCGGTCGCCCGGGAAAATCCAGTGTGGATTTTTCACATGCTTATTGCTGGCCCAAATTTCAGGCCAACGCACCGGATTCTTCAAAAATCTTTTGGAAATATCCCATAAAGTATCGCCTTTTTTCACCACATAAACTTGTGGGGCTCCGGCTTTTAATGCAGGTGGATTGATATTACGGGCAGGTGCTGCTTCAGCAATGCTGACCATGCCGGCCCCAACACTTACACATACGGCAAGTGCCAATAATTGTTTTTTAAACCCCAAGGCACTAAAAGTTGGCATGCCCTTCAAAACCTTTTTCATTATCATAATTCCTAAAATTATGTATGTAGTTGCGTTATAATAACGATATTACACACATTTTTTTGATGAAGCATTCCTTCATTTTGTTTTTTGATCAATGGCATAAGTGAGGACACCGTATGGCCTTATTACCTATTTTAAGTTTCCCGGATCCCCGTCTTCGTACCATTGCTAAACCAGTCGAAGAAGTCACTGATGAAATTCGTCAGCTCGCAGCCGATATGTTTGAAACCATGTATGAAGCCCCAGGTATTGGTTTGGCTGCCACACAGGTGGATCGTCATATTCAGCTGATTGTCATGGATTTATCTGAAAACAAAGATCAACCCATGGTCTTTATTAACCCCAAAGTCACGCCATTAACTGAAGAAACTCAGCCTTATGAAGAAGGCTGCCTGTCAGTGCCTCAAATATACGATAAAGTTGAGCGTCCGTCACGTGTAAAAATCGAGGCAATTAACCTTGAGGGTCAATCCTTTGAGATGGAAGTGGATGAACTTCTCGCTGTTTGCATTCAACATGAAATGGATCACTTAAATGGCAAATTGTTTGTCGATTATTTATCGCCTTTAAAACGTCAACGTGCACGTGAAAAAGTAGAAAAAGTGGTGCGTCAGCGTCAAAAAGAAAAAGTTGCAGTGAAACGCTAATCCTTACGACTTCTGGATTAAAGAGTTCAAAAAAAAGCCCAATTCAAATTGGGCTTTGTTATACTTGCCTGCGACAAATTCTAGGGTTTGCCTATGGTTCTGCGGGGTGGACTGCTACTCTCGTTTCTAGCAGTATTTTTACAGATTGCTGTGTTTTTGCAGCCTTTATTACCGAAGCAATATCAGATTGCTCCGGTCTGTGAAACTATTACCCGTGCATTATTACAAAAACCAATTTCTTACCCATTTTCTGTTTCCGGACATTCTCATCAGCTTCATCAAGATCATCAACACTCACAGCATGCAGAACATGAGCATCATGATGCCCATCATCAATGTCAGTACTGTACAGTCTATGGCAATCTGGTGTTGCCGCCTGAGCTTGAAGTCAAGGAAGTTTTAGACCGTATTCAAGTGCGTTTACTGGCCTTCCAAAAGACCTTTGGTCATGTCTGGTTTGTCTTACAACGACTCTTTTTAATCCCCCAAGGGCGAGCCCCGCCACTATTTGCATAAATCCACATTGATTTTGCTTGGGTCTTGATTGACTTAGGCCGTGTTTAATTTATGAATTCAGTGAGATAAAAATGGCTCAGCCTAAATTTTATTTACAGCCGCTTACGGCTGCGATTTGTGTTGCATGTTATTCAGCTTCAGCCTTTGCTGAGCAGCAAACAGCAATCGTGCAAACTTTAGCGCCCATTGTGGCCACAGCTCATCAGGGTAATGATGCCAATGGTTTGATTGTGCATGCCGATCCAAAACAACCTATCCAGCCGATTCCAGCCAGTGATGGTGCTGACTATTTACAAAGTATTGTCGGTTTTAGTGCGGTCAATAGTGGGGCAGGCACCAATGGGGATGTTACTTTCCGTGGCATGTTTGGTTCGCGGATTAAAATTTTAACTGATGGCACGGAAAACCTCGGGGCATGTCCAAGTCGTATGGATTCACCGACTTCGTATATTTCACCAGAAAGTTATGACCGCATTTCGGTCATTAAAGGGCCACAAACGGTTCAATATGCCAATACCGGTTCGGCTGCGACGGTAATCTTTGAGCGTGGCCCGGAAACTGAATTAACAGCTGAAAAAAATTATCGTGGTCAGGCCAGTGTGCTGCTCGGTTCTTATGGTCGTCTGGATCAGAATGTGGAAACCGCCGTTGGCGATGAGCAGAAATACGTTCGCCTGAATGCCAATCGTTCGGTATCTGACAGTTATAAAGATGGGGACGGAAATACAGTTCCTTCAGACTGGGAACGCTGGAATGCAGATGTCGCTTTAGGTTGGATACAGGATGAAAATACCTGGATCGAGCTGACGGGTGGTAAAGCTGATGGTGAAGCGGTGTATGCTGGCCGTGATATGGATGGCTCTAAATTTGCCCGGGAAAGTCTAGGCTTGCGATTTGAGAAAAAGAATATCAGTGATGTGATTAAAAAAGTTGAAGGGCAAATCAATTACAACTTTAACGATCATGTCATGGATAACTATAGCTTACGTGATGTTCCTGAAGCAGATAAGTCTATGAATGTCACGCGCCGTACGCTTAATACACGTTTTGCGATGACCAGTGAATGGGATAAGTTTCAACTTGTATCGGGTGTGGATTCACAGCAAAACCATCATGCTGGCGGGATGAGTTCAGCCATGATGAAGATGCCAGTGATAACCGATATGAAATTTAATTCCTATGGTGCATTCGGTGAATTAAGCTATCGGTTGAATGAGCAACATAAATTGCTGGGTGGTGTACGAGTTGATGATGTGAGTGTGGAAAAACTGGCAAAAGGGGTGAAGCGTACCGAAACCGTACCAAGCGCTTTTCTGCGTATAGAAAGCCAGCATCCAGATCATAATGTCAAAAGCTATCTTGGACTTGGTTATGTTGAGCGTATGCCAGATTATTGGGAGCTTTTTAAAACAGATTATGAAGGTACTATGCATACCTTTAAACGTTTAGATACAGAAAAGACCTTACAACTAGATTTAGGCTATCAACATCAGCATGGTGCATTGAATTCATGGGTATCAGCTTATGCAGGATTAATTAAGGATTTTATCCTGATGACTTATGATCCAGCCAAGATGCCAAGCATGATGGTCAATGCGGCAGATTCACGCAATGTAGATGCTACCATTGCAGGTGCAGAAGCGGGTATGGGTTATCAATTTACCGATCATCTGCAAGCTGATGTCAGTGCGATGTATGCCTGGGGTAAAAATACCACCGATGATAAACCTTTACCGCAAATTGCACCTTTAGAAGGGCGAGTAAATCTTCGTTATATTCAGGATAAATATACACTCGGTGCATTATGGAGAGTGGTGGATGATCAAAGTCGCATTAGTCAAAATCAAGGTAATATCGTAGGTAAGGACTTTAAAGAAAGTGCAGGTTTTACAACTTTGTCCCTAAATGGCACCTATCATTTGCGTGATGGGGTGGATGTATCAGTCGGTATTGATAATGTTTTTGATAAAACCTATACCGAGCATCTAAATAAAGCTGGCAGTTCAGGTTTTGGTTTTGACAGTAATGAACAGTTTAACAATATTGGACGTAACTACTGGGCCCGGATGAGTATGAAGTTCTAATTCGGTTAGACTTAATGCAAAAAGCAGAGCTTAGACTCTGCTTTTTACGTTTTTAAATATTAAAAATATATAAATATCAATAATTTGATAATTTTTAATATTTCGAAAGAAAATAATAAACATTTTTCTTAAAATAATTTAAATATATAAAACAATCACTTATGAATTTTGTGGTTTATAAAATAAACACACAATTCAACTCATTTAAAAAAGGTGTTGCAAGCCCC
>NZ_JBBEUE010000021.1:0-59738 GCF_037402435.1 Acinetobacter sp. NS-4
TTGAGTGAGATGAGAATAGTTCATTGTGCAACTTTGACTTTGGTCGGTCTGGAAGCAAAATGCTATCTCATCTTGCTTCCTGGCTAAATTAATCTCTGTTGCACTTCATCTGAGAATCTAAGTATGAAAAAAGAAGCCCAGCTATTGCAATAAACCGCTAAAATGCCAGTTATACCGAAGGCTTGATTGTTCTACCCCCCTATAACGAAGGATGTATTCATGTTCCAACATGTTGATGCGTATGCAGGTGATCCGATTCTTTCTTTGATGGAAGAATTTGCTAAAGATGAACGGACTCAAAAAGTGAATTTAAGCATCGGGCTTTATTATAATGAGGACAATATTGTGCCTCAACTTGAGGCCATCAAAGCAGCATATAAGAATATTGAAGCGAGCAATGATCAGGTCAAGCTGTATTTACCGATGGATGGTTTAAAACCTTATAATCAAGCTACTCAAGCCTTGGTCTTGGGCGAAAATAGTGTAGCGCGCCGTGATGGTCGCGCGGTCACCATCCAAACTTTAGGCGGTTCTGGCGCACTGAAAGTGGGTGCCGATTTTCTGAAAAAATATTTTCCTGAATCCGATGTTTGGGTCAGCCAGCCGACTTGGGAAAATCATATTGCCATTTTTAACGGTGCCGGCATTCACTCGCATTTCTACCCTTATTTTGATGCAGTGACCAATGGCGTTAATGTGCCAGCAATGCTGGAAAAATTAAGTCAGCTTCCAGCTAAAAGCATTGTGTTATTACATCCTTGTTGCCACAACCCGACAGGTGCCGATTTAACACCTGCAGAATGGGATCAGGTAATTACAGTCCTGAAAAATCAAGATCTGATTCCGTTCTTGGATATTGCCTATCAAGGCTTTGGTCAAGGAATAGAGGAAGATGCTTATGCGATTCATGCACTCGATCAGGCAGGAATGAATTTTATTGTCAGCAATTCATTCTCCAAAATTTTCTCGCTCTATGGTGAGCGTGTTGGCGGCCTAACCTTTGTTTGTGATGATTCGGCCACTGCACAAAAAGTATTGGGCCAGCTCAAAGCGACTGTACGCCGTATTTATTCAAGTCCGGCGACTACAGGAGCATTGTTAGTGAATAATGTCTTGCAAGATGAACAGCTGACGGCATCATGGAAAGCTGAACTGCAAGAAATGCGCGAACGCATTATTAAAATGCGTCAAATTTTAAAAAACAAACTCAGCCAAGCCTTACCAGAACGTGACTTTAGCTATCTGGTTAAACAGCAAGGCATGTTTAGCTATACCGGTTTAACGGCTGAACAAGTTGATATTCTAAAAGATCAATATGGAATTTATCTGGTGCGTAGTGGGCGTATGTGTGCAGCGGGTTTAAATTTGAATAATATCGATTATGTGGCTGAATCCATTGCAGCAGTAATCAAGGCAACTGCTTAAATTAGGCTGATGCTTATTCATCTGGCTAATAAAAAACGGGCAATCTGCCCGTTTTTTATTTCGCTTTTTATTTATGAATGCTTAGTCTTCGAAATGGATCACGGTACGAATCGATTTACCGTCATGCATCAAGTCAAAGGCTTCGTTAATTTTTTCCAGTCCCATGGTATGGGTTACGAATGGTTCAAGCTGGATATCACCACTCATGGCTTCTTCTACCATTCCCGGCAATTGTGAACGGCCTTTAACGCCACCAAAAGCGGTGCCTTTCCAGGTACGGCCTGTGACTAGCTGGAATGGACGGGTTGAAATTTCCTGACCTGCACCGGCTACACCAATAATAATCGATTGCCCCCAACCACGGTGAGCACATTCCAGTGCTGAACGCATCACATTGGTATTGCCAATACATTCAAAAGAATGGTCTACGCCCCAGCCGGTTTTTTCAACAATCACTTCCTGAATCGGTTTGTCATAATCTTTAGGATTCAAGAAATCTGTCGCACCAAACTGTTCAGCCAGTTTGTATTTTTCAGGATTGGTATCAATGGCAATAATGCGGCTGGCTTTGGCTTTCTTGGCACCTTGAACCACCGCCAGACCAATACCGCCCAGACCAAATACCGCTACGGTATCGCCTTCCTGAACTTTAGCAGTATTTTTCACTGCACCTAAACCTGTGGTTACGCCACAACCGAGCAGACACACATGCTCATGATTCGCTTCAGGATTAATTTTCGCCAAGGATACTTCCGCGACTACGGTATATTCACTGAAAGTTGAGCAGCCCATATAGTGGTAAATCGGCTGACCATTATAAGAAAAACGCGTTGTTCCATCTGGCATCAAACCCTTACCTTGTGTTGCACGAACCGCGACACACAGGTTGGTTTTACCCGATTTACAGAATAAACATTCACCACATTCGGCAGTATACAGTGGAATAACGTGATCGCCCGGTTTTACGCTGGTTACGCCTTCACCAACTTCGACCACAACACCAGCACCTTCATGGCCCAATACTGCAGGAAACACGCCCTCAGGATCATCACCCGATAACGTAAAGGCATCGGTATGACATACGCCGGTATGGCTAATTTTCACCAAAACCTCACCTGCTTTTGGCGGAGCAACATCAATTTCAACAATTTGGAGCGGTTGACCTGGACCAAATGCGACTGCAGCACGTGATTTCATGAATAATTTATCCTTTTTGGGTTCTTTAACAGATGAGCTACAGTAACCTCTTTTTATTGTCCGATTCAACCTATAACATGATGATAATATGTACTTATAACTTTATGAGTTCATAACAATTATGCAGATTAGACCATCCATGCATGCTGTCATGTTTGCTGTTACAATTTTTACAATGATGGGGTGCAGTTTGCCGATGAATGAATCCAAAAAGCAGTCTCCCATTCAGGTGCATGCTGAGCACTGGTTAAACGGTTCCAATGTAGATATACAAATTATTCAGGGCCTTACCGCCTATCTTGCTTTAGATGATGCTTTTACCAGTATTGCTTCAAGGCTGCATCTGATTAATAAAGCACAATATAATATCGATTTGCAGTACTATATCTGGGAAGATGACTCGATTGGTCACCTAATGCTGGCTGAATTGCTCAAAGCCGCTGATCGTGGAGTAAAAATCCGTTTATTGATTGATGACCAGAATGGTTCCCAACTCGATGCTACCTTAAAACAATTGGCACAACATCCAAACTTTGAAATTAAAATCTTTAATCCCTACACCTTTAGGGCCAGAAAACTGCGCGTTTTTGATTATATTTTTCGTTTCAAACAAATCAATCGCCGTATGCATAACAAGCTGATTATTGCCGATGGTGCCATAGCGGTGACCGGTGGCCGCAACATTAGCCGTGAATACTTTGAAGCCAGTGACTCTTTCCAGTTTACCGATATGGACATTTTGTTTTATGGCACTGCCGTGAAGCATGCCAACACAGTATTTCAGGACTTTTGGAGTGATGATTTAAGTTATCCTGTACCTCTGCTGTTGGGTAAAAGTCGCCCTGAACAGCTTGCCAAATTACGTCGATATTATGAGCTGACTGCCTTACAAAAAGACCAGCTAAAAAGGCGGATTGAACTGGCTGAAAAACAGATCAATGAACATTTAGAAGATCGTCCGATTAACTGGGCAAAAGCGCATTTTGTTGCCGACTCTCCCGATAAAATTCGTGGTCAGGCATCCAGAAATCAGCTGATTTACCGTCAGATCTTCCAGATTATGGGAGAACCGAAACAGCATATGGAACTGGTATTCGCCTATTTTGTACCGACTCGCAAGGGCACAGATTATTTAACCGGTTTAGTCAAAAATGGCGCCAATGTTCGGGTACTCACCAATTCATTTTTAGCCAATGACGTTCCCTTGGTGCATGCTTTTTATAGACAATATCGGCATGATTTACTGAAAAATGGGGTAAAACTCTATGAATTTAAGCCCTATATAGAGCGTACTAAACGCACATGGTATGAAGTGGTCACAGGTAATGTGATTCCGGCCAAAGGTAAAAATGCATCCAGCCTACATGCCAAATTCTTTGATATTGATGGCATGGTGTTTATTGGTTCCTTTAATTTTGACCCACGTTCCGCCAACTTAAACAGCGAAGTGGGATTGGTGGTCGAATCCGATACCTTACAAAAACAAATTTCGGACTCACTAGATAAATATTTACCGCAAATTGCCTATCAACTAAAATTGAATTCACAAGGTGAAGTCATCTGGATAGAGCATCATAAAGATGGAACTCGCACAGAGTATTCACATGATCCCCAATCGACCAGATTCGAGCGTTTTGCCATGAAAGTTGTATCTTACTTCCCAGTTGAATGGATGATGTAATGACAAGTTAATGACATTGAAATACAAAACTATCTTTTTTTCAGCACACAGATAGTCATACCAGCTACTTTGCGCCGGTTTGTATAAAACCTCCAACCATATAATCCAACCTATCAGGTATCATGATTGGCATTTCCTTGATCAATATTATTGTTATGACTTATAAGAGATTGACGGCGATTTATACATATTTTAGATCAATCAACACAATGATTTTACTCATTTCCTGATTTGCTTTAACATTCCATTTTTCGAGTTTTTAACTCATCTCTCTCCCTATCGTGATTTTCCCGCAATGCAATTTTTTGATTTAAATCGTCAATTTAATTTAAGTGATATTTTAACGCCGCATAAAACCCTTGAAGATTTAGGCGCTCAAGAATGGTTTTTGTCTAAAGTCCGTGTTGAGCACGATTGTCTGTCAGACTCTGAAATCGTTGAAGGTCAGGCGGTATTAAAATCCAATCAAAATATCCAACTTGAACTGGAATGGCTAATTCAGGATACCGGCTTCGAGCTTAAGGTACTGTTTAAAGGCATTGAAACAGCCGCAAGTGAAGAAACCCTGGTCATGGTCAAAGGGGCAAAAATTATTGATGCCAATGAACAGGTGATTTCTGCACAGGCTTTAAGTTTATGGATTGATGGCACATTGCTACCGATGTTACCCAATATCCGCAAAGAAATTAAAGCCCGTTTAAATTTATGGGATTATGTGGAATATGATGGCTAAAGCTTAAGTCTATTCAGACTGAATTAAACATCTTTATTTAAATAGTTCTTGATGACATTCACCAAAACATCAGATACTTTTTTATCACCATACTCAGCATAACGATGTCCATCCACTTAGGCATTGTTTTATTTTGAACATTGCTCATTTAATTTTTAAAACAGAATATTGGTATGAATGTCCAGTCAGATTGCTAAAACTGTATTCAATTTTTTGCTATCCTGCTGAATAATATTAAAAATAATAAAATGGAAAAACAAAAATGAAAACAGAAGAATGGCAACACATTCGCAAGGTGGTAAATGACGCTCAAAAAGCTGCAATGCACTGTTCTATTGCTACGGTAGATACAAACTTGCAGTCTACTGTTAGTCCTATTGGGACTCTATTTCTTAGAGAAAATCCAGGCGGTTTTTTGTTTGACACCTATACAGAATCGTTGCAACAGAATTTGCCGCAAAATAGCAAAGCCTGCATTCAGGCAGTCAACAGTAGCCGCTTATTCTGGTTAAAAGCCTTATTTAAAGGCGAGTTTAGTGATTATCCTGGCGTGCGGCTGTATGTAGAAATTGGCGATCTTCGTCTTGCCAACGCCGAAGAACTAACCCAGATTTCACGACGCATTCAAAGCCTAAAATGGACGAAAGGCAGCCAGCTCATCTGGTCCGATTTTACCCATGTTCGCGATTTTACTGTGCATTCTTTTAGATGGGTCAAATACCCCAAAATGATGCCTTTTAGTAAATAAAACTTACTTATAGTAAGCCTATTTCTTTAAATAACTGACTATAGGCTTCGGCTTTTTTCTCCACAGCAAGTGGATAAGCACGTGATGAAGATGGCATACGATATAAAGTCAGGTCGCGTTCAGCAAAATATGCTTTTGACGGCTGTCCAATTTGCGGTTTTTCAGTATTTGCTGACATGGAAAGCATCAGGGTATCGGTAGCTTTATCGCCTGTGGTCATGATGCTGTGACACTGCGGAATCTGCTGTAACAGCTTGTTCAAATCAGTGGGTTTAGCAATGTGCAGAAATTTATCCGAAGCATTACCTTTTAGGCGAATAATTTGATATGCCGTATCAAAAATTGCAATGCCTTTTTCAGCCAAGAAGTCACGGATCAGTTGTTCCTTGAATTTTTTGTTGGCTACCTCTAAAAAGTGTTCTTTATCTTGGAAGAAAACCAAGCCAAAAATTTTCCACATGTCATTTTGATAATTGGGATAATAAAAATCCATTTTCCAGCGTGTTTTAGGCGGAGGAAAACTGCCCATCATCAGTAATTTGGCATTTTTAGGTAAAAATGGTTTCAGTGGATGGGTTTCAATTTGGTATTCAGTTGACATAGCAATCTATTCATAAACCTTGGTACTAATTTAAAACATTTGGCGGACTTTATCTGCTACCTGTTCAGCCCAAAGTGCATAAATTTCCTTGCTGGGATGAAAGCCATCCGCCGCCATTTCCAAGTTTAAGGTTTTAAAACGCTCAAGATCGTATTCAATCCATTGCATATTGGCTTGCTGCTGTACAAATTTTGCAAGATTTTTATTCATGCCTTTGGCATATTGTCCAAATAACCATGCCAGTGGATTAGGTAAAGCTGAAAACAGGTTCATTGGCGGCACACCAGCAGCAATAATCAATTCAGGCATAAATTTCTGGTTAATCGCTGCATAAAGTTGTTGCTGCTTTTGGATCCAGTCTTTAGGCGAGGTCAGTTTGGTAATGTCATTTACCCCGACAGAGGTAATCACCACATCAAAGTGTTGAGCCGGCATATTCTTTACCGTTTTAATCACTTGTCCGCTGGTATGACCGGTTGTTGCTTCAAGTTGATAACTGATTTCATATCCATCTTGTAACTGGTTCAGCACTGCCCCTAGTAAAGCATCGTCCTGAATTTGAACACCTACACCTGCTGCTGCCGAATCACCTAAAATCAGGATAGATAATGGTTTCCCATTTCCAACCATTCCCTGACGGCTTCCTTCCGGTTCGGGTAAGCGTAAAGTATTTTTTTTAACAGCATTACCTTGAATAATTAAAGATGGAATCAGGGCGATGGTTGAAATTTTTAACAGCATAAACAATAAAATTCACAATGATATTTGTATCAATATAGGAGTTTATGGGGTGAGAAGCATTGACTTAAATTACAATAAGTTTCATCTAATTAAATAGTAAATGTGCTGTATCAGGTCAGTAGTTATCTAGGGCTGAGGGTGGTCGATATCTGCTGAATCTGCTGATGATGTTATTTTTTATCGAGCTTAGTTTTACAATGTTTTTCCCGCGTATAAAAAAGCCCATTAAATGGGCTTTTTAAGATTCTAAAATCAGCCTAATTTATTGACCAGTTTCAGCGGCAAAATTTTCATGGCCAAACCGAGCGGCAACCAAGGCCACTGTGGCACATAAGCTTTAACTGGGGCTTTTTCAATGGCTTTGACCAATAAATGCGAACCGGTTTTTTCATCCACTTCAAAAGGCAGTTTTTTGGCACCTTCATTCAGTTCAGTACGGATATATCCCGGGAAAATGGTAGTGACTTTAATTGGGGTATCAATCAGTTCGGCACGGATGCCTTCTGCCAAATGTGCAACCCCTGCCTTACTTGCCCCATACGCCGTTAAATGTTTAGGCATGCCACGCATTGCACTCATCGAAGAAATCATCACCAGATGACCTGCATTTTGCGCACGGAAAATTTCCACTGCAGCTTCGCATTGTGCCAAAGCTGAAATAAAGTTGGTTTCTACTGTCGCCTTGTTAATTTCAAAGTTTCCTTTACCAATCCGGCGACCTTCACCCACACCCGCATTCACAATAATACGGTCAATCGTGCCAAACTCTTGTTTAAATGCACGGAACACTTCAAAGACCTGATCGTAATGGGTCACATCTAAGGTTTTGGCTATGACTTTTACGCCGTATTTGCTTTCCAGCTCTTGTTTTAAAGTTTCCAGACGCTCCAAACGACGGGCGCAGATGGCAAGGTTATAGCCTTTTTGTGCAAATTCACGTGCCATACCTGCACCAATCCCTGAACTTGCCCCGGTAATTAAAATTGTTTTTGCCATGTTTTCTTCCTTTGCTATTTTTTTTAAATCAGATCCATGTCAGTAACCTGGAATCTTCCGCCTTAATAAAATGGTGTTCATTCAAGCTCAGTAATTGTGGTTCATTCCCCACCAGACGCAAAGTAGTCATGCTGGTATTGGCAATGGCCCAGTTCAGGGCAAAAGTCCGGTTTGCATTTAGCTCTAACAGTTTTCCGGCAGCCACCGAAATCACGCCACCAGAGGTAAATACCACGGCATAACGGGGTTTGGTTTTGGCCAGTTCATTACATAAATTTTGCAATGCTGTTTCCACCCGGTTTTTAAAATGTGGCCAGGATTCATCATATTCATGATGATAGTCACCACCGGTCCAGCGCTCGATGGCCCCTTCAAAAATTTTAGCCAGGTAAGCACGCGGATTTTCTTCTTTGGCCACATCCTGCTTTAACAAGTGTGGTTCATTAAAACGTGGTTCGTACTTGGCAAAAACTTGCTGATGATTAAATTCATTCCAGGCATTGTCAGTCTGAATTTCAGCTTCGGGAAAACATTCGGCTAAAGCCAGTTGCGCCGTTTGCTGATGACGTTGCATCGAGCCAGCTACCACATAGGGCGTTTCTTTTAGAATCTGGTCGAAATATTGCCCTAATAATTTCGCCTGTAATTCGCCGTTGGGAGAAAGCTGGTCATAACTTTCGGCCCCGAAAGAGGCTTGACCATGACGAATCAGATAAATTGTGGTCATGTTGGCATCAGTTCCTTAAATTTCGCGATATATTTTTGCGCCAGTTCATTGGCTTCAAGTTTCTGTAAACCAATCAATTTTAAAGCACGAATATGCAAGGCATGAATCACTACCCAGAAATCCTTAAAGGCTGGATTACTGGTTTGTTTGTGGTAATAACGGTAATAGATTTGCTGTGCAATCACGGCTAAACGGAAAATGCCGAACACTTCATAAAAGGTCCAGTTCTCAGGTTGCAAGCCGGTTTTTTCCAAATAATAATCCACGACTTCTTGACGCGTAAACATGCCTTTTAAATTGGTAGGCTGACGACGCGTGGCTTTAAAAATGTGGTTGTCGCTTTCTTCCACCCAATAGGCCAGTGCGGAACCCAAGTCCATTAAAGGATCGCCAAGTGTAGCCATTTCCCAGTCCAGTACCCCAATTACTTGGGTTGGATGATTTGGATCTAAAATCACATTATCAAAACGCCAGTCATTATGAATGACGCAGGTTTTTGAATCGGCAGGAATATTATCTTTCAGCCAGTTACGGACATATTTGAATGAAGGCACATTTAAGGTTTTGGCTTTTTCATAGCGCTCATCCCAGCCTTCAACTTGACGGCGGCAATAGCCCTCACCTTTACCCAGTTTTTCCAGTTCTGTACCGACATAAGGAACTTGATGCAGCTCGATCAGTTTGTCGATGACATTAATACATAATTCTCGAATCTGGGCTTCATTAAAGTTCAGCTCTTTAGGTAAATTGGCACGTGGAATAATGCCTTCCACACGTTGCATCACATAGAAGTCACAGCCAATTACGGATTCATCCTGACACAGCGCCAGCATTTCAGGCAAGACCGGATAGAACGGTGCCAGATTTTTTTGCACGTTGTATTCACGTGCCATGTCATGGGCAGATTTGGCTTTGGTCCCTTTAGGTGGGCGACGTAAAATTAAGTCAGCATTGTCGTATTTCAAATGATAAGTCCAGTTGGATGCCCCGCCTGAATATTGCGTAACTTCTACCTGACCTTGTAAATCAATGCCTTGTGCTTTGAGCCAATGTTCAACCGCAATTACATCTAGCTCTTCACCTTGACGGACATTTCCACCCACATCAATAACTGACATTCTTATTTCCCTACATCTTCAATTTCAAAAGACTTCTTCGCTTGCTTATTTATAGCTAATTCATTGTTCATAAACAGCAAAATTTTCAGGCAAGTTGTAAGAAGTCTCAACACATATTGCTCTATTTAATCTTTTTACGATTCTTTCTTATGACGTGAGCTATAACCACGTTTTGCCAGTTCAAGTTTGGCAATCATGCCTTTATGTACTTCATCCGGACCATCGGCCAAACGTAAACTGCGTGCCTGAGCAAAGAAACCGGTCAGTGGTGTATCACGTGAAACGCCGGCACCGCCGTGAATTTGCATGGCCATATCCACCACTTTTTCCAGTACGCTTGGCGCAACCACTTTAATTGCTGAAATTTCAGTCAGTGCTGCCATATTACCCAAAGTATCCATCTTATAAGCAGCATAAAGTGTAAGTAAACGTGCCTGGTCAATGGCGACCCGTGCTTCTGCAACGCGTTCCAGATTGCCACCCAGTTTTAAGATTTCCTTGCCAAAAGCAGTGCGGCTCATACCACGGTCAATCATCAGCTCAAGTGATTTTTCCGCCGCGCCGATACAGCGCATGCAATGGTGAATACGGCCCGGCCCTAAACGGCCTTGCGCAATTTCAAAACCCTGACCTGCACCGCCAATAAAATTGGCTACCGGTACGCGTACATTGTTAAAGCTGATTTCACCGTGACCATGCGGAGCATCATAATCGCCAAAAACCGGTAGCATGCGTTCAATTTTCACCCCCGCCGTATCAATAGGAACCAGAACCATAGAATGTTGATGATGACGGTCTTTGCTTGCGTCGGGCGTATGTGCCATAAAGATGATGATTTTCGCATTGGGATCGCCCAAACCTGACGACCACCATTTACGGCCATTCAGAACAATTTCGTCTCCCTCGACAATCGCCGTCGCCTGCATATTGGTGGCATCAGAGGATGCCACAGCAGGTTCAGTCATGCAAAAGACTGAACGGATTTTTCCTTCAAGCAGTGGCGTTAACCATTGTTGCTTCTGTTGTTCAGAACCATAACGCCATAATACTTCCATATTACCGCTATCAGGTGCATTACAGTTAAATACGATTGGCGCAATTAAACTACGACCGGAAAGCTCGGCAATGTGTGCATATTCCTGAACTGAAAGTCCTTGCCCCAAAACAGGATCAGGCAAAAACATATTCCAGAGACCCGTAGCCTTGGCCTTATTTTTTAATATTTCAAGTTGAGTTGGCCATTGCCATGTTGTCCAGTCATCCCCTTGATTGAGCTCATGAACATCATTCCAAAACTCGGTTTCCACCGGTTCTATTTCGTTTTTTATAAAGGCTTTGGTCCGTTCGATAAAACCCTGTGCGCGTGCTGACAACTCAAACATGGCAACTTCCTTAAAATATTATGTGATCTAATCTTTACAACAACATAACCTGAAAACTATTATGAATAAAATGATTTAATTCAATAGAACACCATGAACAGTATTCATAATAAAGCCGTGATCGATATAGCTGTTTTTCATCGCATAGACATTAACTTATATCCCTTATTTATTGCAGTTTATGAACAAAAAAGCATTTCTAAGGCTGCGCAGATTTTGTGTATTAGCCAATCTGCTGCCAGCCATGCCTTACAGCGTTTAAGACAGCATTTGCAGGATGACTTGTTTGCTCGTGCCGGCAGTAAAATGTTGCCTACACCTTTTGCCGAGCAAATTTATCCAGTCATTAAAAATGCACTATTTGCCATTCAAAATATATCCATACAAAAACAAAGTTTTGATCCCAGCATGGTGCAAAGCCTAAAAATTGCGGTACATGATGAAATTGAACCGATGATTTTTCCCAAACTGGTACAACACTTCCAAAGCCTGGATCTGGATATTCAATTTTTCAGTAGCAAGCTCGACCGTAAAAGCATCGTGACTGACCTCGCTACCCAGCAAATAGATTTTGTCATTGATCTGGAGCAAAATTTTGGTGAAAAAATTCAATTCCAAAAACTCGTGCAAGACCATTTTGTGGTGTGTACACAGCAGCAAAATATGAATGAACAAATCTATCTCGCCTCGTCGCATATTGGCGTTTCATCACGGCGTACTGGTGTTTTAGTTGAAGATATTTATTTAAACCGTCAACAACTATCACGACAGATTTCTTTACGCTGCCAGCACTATTCAACTGCTTTACAGATTTTGCTGCAAAATCCAAAATCGGTTTTAACTATTCCTCAAAATTTGCTGACCCATTTGCAAGTTTCTCCAGCATTAAATATTTTTCCGGTGCCTGTAGACATGCCGCTTATTTATTTGGGGATGTATTGGCATAAAGATTTGAAAGAAAATTCACGGCATCATTTTTTGCGAAGCGAAATTTCTAAAATTTTTACTTAGGCTATTTATGGTTAAGGTCATTAATTTGCTTAGGCTATTTAAACGTGAAATCAATATATGTCATTTCTAAAAAAGGGTCTTGTTATAGCTTAGCTTCCGCATGAAAAAAACATAGAATCCACTTAGGCTATTTATATTATCTTTGGCATGGAAAATTGATCTATGTTATTTGTGATTCAAATATAAGCTATTGCCGAATAAATAAACGAAATGCTGAATTGGCAAGGGATTGAGTGCTATTTGGTTATTTATTCAGCCTTTAATTTATGCCAATTCACTTAAACTTGACCTCCTTATTTTTCTCATTTTATAGATGAATGGGCGCTGAAATTTCCGGCTCATTTATCCAAAATCTTTCTATGTTGGCAAATCTCTCCCCTTTCTGGCTCATTCTATTGGGCATGCTGCTGTGTGCGGTTTTATTTTTTATTTTCCGGAAAATTAACCTGTATTTGACACAACTATTTAAACCTTTCAAAAAAGGGAAAAAATACTGGTGTAAAGTCATTGCCGTCAGTGATGGCGATACCCTCACCTGCACTCGTTTTAACTTACGACGTTCAGAAACCAAACTTCGCTTTGCCTATGTCGATGCCCCTGAATCGACACAAACTTATGGCAAGGAATCACAGCGTCTGGTTAAAAAGATGGTCTATTACAAATTGGTCCGTGTCGAGATTACCGATGTCGATCGCTATGGCCGCTGCGTTGGGGTGATTTATCGTTTTAGACGCAATATCAATCAGGAACTGGTCAAACGCGGCGCGGCCTGGGTATACGAGGAATATATTAAAAACCCGACTCAAAAACAAAAATGGCTGGCGCTACAAAATCAGGCCAAAAAGCAGAAAAAAGGCTTATGGAAAAATTCACATCCGGTACGTCCCAGCGTTTATCGTAAGCAAAATAAATAGCATTCAAGTATAGAAAAACGCTCGAGGTTAGATTCGACGTTAAAAATGGATTTGAATTGGTATCGTCACATCAAATTTTCTCTATAAAATAAAGTGGCCCTGTTTTAAGCTGGCCACTTTAATAGCTTTTCTAGAGAGTTAAAGATAATAAGCCAATTGAACCAGCAACCGGAATGCCCCGGCAATGAGGGCCAAAGCAAAAAATCCACCCAGCCACAACACAATAAACCACTGCGTCTGTGAAAGTTTCATATTTACTCCCTAATGATAACCTTTATCACCAATACGTACTTTGTCGCGGAAGACCCAGTAAGACAACCCTGTATAAATAATAATGATTGGAATCAACAACAATGCACCAATTAGGGTAAATAACTGACTACTTTGAGGTGCTGCTGCCTCCCAAATAGTGACTGAACGTGGAATGATATAAGGCCATAAACTAATCAGGAATCCCGTATAGGCTAAGAAAACTAGGGCCAAAGTATAAACAAATGGACTGAGTTCCTTACGTTGCTTGCAGGCACGTAAAGCCAGATAGGTAAACACTAAAACCAAAATGGGCACCGGACTGAAATAGGTGAGCTGAGGCTGACTAAACCAGCGTTCAGCAATTGCAGGATGGGCCAAAGGCGTATAAATACTGACAGCGCCAAAAATGATGAATAAAGCAACAATCAGCTTTGGCATGAGCTGAAACATTCGATTTTGTAAGTCTGCATCTGTTTTAAAAATGAGCCAGCCACAGCCCAAAGTGGCATACAGCACCACCACGCCAACCCCGGTAAAAACCGAAAATGGCGTGAGCCAATCTAAGCCGCCTCCAGTGTAAACCCCATTGGTGGTTTTAATGCCTTGAATATATGCTCCCAGAATGATGCCCTGGAAAAATCCAGTCAGAATAGAGCCTCCAATAAAGGCCATATCCCAAAGATGCCGGTTTCGTCTGGATTTAAAACGGAATTCAAAAGCCACTCCGCGAAAAATCAGGGCAACCACCATCAGAATGATGGGCAGATATAGTGCAGAAAGTACAGTTGAATACACCAGGGGAAATGCTGCAAACAGGCCTGCCCCGCCTAATACCATCCAGGTTTCATTGCCATCCCACACCGGGGCAACGGTATTCATCATCACGTCACGTTCTTGCTGCGCTTTAAAGAAAGGAAACAAAATGCCGATACCTAGGTCAAAGCCATCCAGCACCACATAAATCAGCACACCGACAGCAATAATTACAATCCAGATAAAAGATAAATCAATCATTTGTCATGCTCCTGATTGTTGTCTAAAGGCTGACCATCCAGCTCTTCATCGGTACTGCCCAATGGACGATGTGAAGCTTGTATGACCTTCTCTTCACTATGCGGCATGTAATGAACAAATTCCGGGCCTTTATGCATGATTCGGAGCATGTAATAGATGCCAACCCCGAACACTACGCAATACACCAGTACAAAGATAATCAGGGTTAATCCAACCTGTTCTGCCGACACCGGGGACAGTGCATCTTTAGTCCTTAATACCCCATACACGACCCAAGGTTGACGTCCAACTTCTGTAGTAAACCAGCCAGCCAACATTGCGATAAAACCCGAAGGTCCCATAATCAGGGCAAAACGGTGAAACCCCGAACTTTCATAAAGACGGCCAGTTTTTCTGAGCCATAAACCGACTAGCGCCAATAACAGCATCAACACGCCCAGGCCCACCATGACCCGGAAACTCCAAAAAATAATGGTTGAGTTTGGACGGTCTTCAGGTGCAAATTCTTTCAAGCCCGGCACTTTACCGTTCATGGAATGAGTCAGAATCAGACTACCGGCATTTGGAATGGTCAATCCATAACGGGTCTGCTCTGCCTGCATATCCGGAATACCAAACAAATACAGCGGCATGCCTTGGTTATGGTTGGTTTCCCAATGTCCTTCAATTGCTGCAATTTTTACAGGTTGATGCTTTAAGGTATTAATACCATGCAGATCGCCAATCAGAACCTGCAAAGGGGTAAGCACCAATATCATCCATAAGGCCATGGAAAAAGAAGTTTTAACCATGGCATCACGGCGTCCTTTCAATAAGTGCCACGCTGCTGTACTTGCCACCAGCAAGGCTGACACCAGAAATGCAGCCATTGCCATATGCGCCAAGCGATACGGGAAAGAAGGATTGAAAACAATGGCTAGCCAATCCTGCGGAACGATAATGCCATTTTCAATACTAAAGCCTTGCGGTGTCTGCATCCAGCTGTTGGATGAGAGAATCCAGAACATGGAAATACAGGTTCCGAGAGCCACCATGACCGTGGCAAAGAAATGTGCTCGAGGACCAACACGCCCCCAGCCAAACAGCATAATGCCCAGGAATCCGGCTTCCAGGAAGAATGCACTGAGCACCTCATAGGCTAGAAGTGGCCCGGTTACACTACCGGAGATGCGTGAAAATTCACTCCAGTTGGTTCCGAACTGGTAGCTCATGACCACACCGGAAACCACGCCCATACCAAAGGCAATAGCAAATATTTTGACCCAAAACTTGAACAGGTCCTGATAGACTGGATCTTGGGTTCTTAGCCAGCGCCATTCTAGAACCGCCAGAAAGCTTGCCAGGCCAATGGAAATAGCCGGGAAAATAATATGAAAAGAGACAGTAAAAGCAAACTGAATACGTGCAAGCTCAAGTGCTGTTAATCCTAAATTCATAACCTCACCTTTTTTAATTTATTCATCTGCTGATTGATCATGCAGATTTTTAGGGATGTCATTTTGTTGTTTTGAACAGTTTTTAGAATACGCCTAAATTTTAAGCAAAGTATGTTGCTTTAATATTTCCAGCCCAATTAACTAACCCGAAATAAAGCCTAACATGCTAGCTTCCATTGACTTGTATTTTGACCAGGAATCTTGATCCCGGCCTGATTTGAACTTGAACAATCATATAAAGAAGCATAAAATTGCAGATAGTTAGTTACCCTGGTTAACTATTATGAATTCCTTACTCGGGTTTCGTCCTTCACTGCTGCGCTGCGCACGAATGATGAGTGATGAAATCAATACAATTTTACTTCCCTATCAGCTTAATTATTCCTTATGGCAAATCCTCTTTGTAATTCAGGAAAAGCATGGTTGTACCTCTATAGAAATGGCAGACTATTTAAATGTGTCCAAGCCATCGATTGCCAAGCGTATACATGTGCTGATGCAAATGGGTGTTTTGAGCCAAATCGAAACTGAAGACAAACGTCAAAAAAAACTGATGCTGAGTGATCAAGGCATAGCACTTTTTCAACAGTGTGCTGCCGAAATAGACAACTTTGAAAGACAGCTGATTCAAAATCTGGATCAGCAAGATATTCAACGCTCCATCAAGATTCTGCATGCCATCATAAATGATCTTGAAATCAACAAAACAGGTGAACAGCATGAGTGATAATGCCCCCTTATGGACAAGAAATTTTATTCTTGTCAGTTCCATTAACTTTCAGCTGGTACTGACCTTTTATCTTCTTGTGGTGGTCATTGTCGGTTATGCCGTTGCTGAACTGGGTGCGACAACTGCTCAGGCAGGTCTGGTTTCCGGATTATTTATTGTCGGCACCCTGATTGGCCGTTTGCTTGTCGGTCAGTTTCTGCAACGTTTTGGCCAAAAGACCACCATAATTGTGGGTTTAATCGGATTTCTGATTTTTTCCGGATTCTATTTCATTCCCCTGAATGTTGCTACCTTGCTGGGTGTACGTTTCATGCATGGTTTTATGATGGGCATGGCATCAACTGTATTGGGAACCATCATTGCCCAGATTTTACCGCCAACCCGTCGTGGTGAAGGTATTGGCTACTACAGCATGAGCAGTACCTTGGGTACCGCGATTGGTCCGTTCCTGGCCATATGGATGATGCTGCATGTCGGTTATAACGCGATTTTTGCCTTATCTACCCTCATTGCTGTGTGCTGTTTAATTGTGGCGTTGATGATTCAAGTTCCCAACTTACCACAACATCCCAAAACAGTTGAAACTCAAGTCAGTGTAAAAAAACCAAGTTTTATTTCCCAGTTCATTGAAATGAAGGCCCTGCCTATTTCAATCATTATGCTATTGGCATCGATTTGCTATTCGGGTGTGCTGTCCTTTATCAATTTCTATGCCAAAGAAATCGATCTGGTTGAAACCGCTTCTTTCTTCTTTTTGATGTATGCCATTGCCATCTTGATATCACGACCATTTACTGGCCCACTGATGGATCGTAAAGGTGAAAACATCATTATGTATCCGGCCTTTATCATCATGGCCATTGCCCTGGTTTTATTAAGTCAGGCACACAGTTCATTTATGCTGTTACTGTGTGCAGGCTTACTCGGTTTTGGCTATGGCAACATTCAGTCGGTTTGCCAAACTGTGGCCGTGAAAAGTGCCAACATTGAACGGATGGGCTTTGCCACCTCAACCTTTTTCATTTTCCTCGATGCAGGCCTGGGTTTTGGTCCTTATTTCATTGGTCAGGCACTCGACTATATTTCCTATGCACAGTTGTATTTTTATAGTGCTATGGCTGTATTGGCTTGTATCGTCATCTATTTTCTTTTGCATGGACGTACTGCAAGCAAACATCAACAGGCTTCTGCTTAAAGCTTAAGTATCACACATTCAATTTAAATCTGTAATTCAAACGACGGTGATACTCCAAAGAGTGAGCCCCGTTTTTTATAAATAGCTGAAAGAAAAAAAAGCAATATTCGAAGATTATCTTCTAAAAAATTATCTGCTATAAAAAATAAACCACACCCTCCTTGAGCCAATCATAAAATACAGTTTGATGACTTGGCGCAAGAAAGGATGCTGATCTAAAAATTATTTAAACACTTTAAAACGAACTGCATCATCCATATAGCCTTTGTCTTTGGCTTCACCTTCTACCGAACCAAACACGAGCTGGGCACGAAGTTTCCAGCTGGCAGGAATACCCCATTCTGCATGAACCTGTTCATCGACAATCGGGTTGTAATGCTGAAGCGAAGCACCCAAGCCATCTGTATGTAAGGCCGTCCAAGTGGCAAACTGGGCAATCGCAGTTGAATGTTCCGCCCAAACCGGGAAGTTGTCGGCATATGACGGGAACTGCTCTTGCAAGCCTTGAATCACATCCATATCTTCAAAGAATAAAACCGTACCCACGCCCGCAGCAAAGCTGTCCATTTTGGCACTGGTTTTTGCTGCGCTTTCTTCGTCTTTTGCATAGGCCTTAAGTTGTTCTTTTACAAAGCCCCAAAATTTCTCATGCTGCTCATTAAACAAAATCACTGCACGTGAAGATTGCGAGTTAAACGATGATGGACTTTGCTTAATGGCATGCTTGATCAAATCAGTTAAATATTCAGGACTTTGCTCTACATTTTTACCTATGGCATAAATGGTACGGCGTTTATTAATTAAATCTAAAAACTGATTCGACATTTGATGAAATCCTTTGATATTTCTTCGGGAAGATTTTAGACAAGCTGCCCACACTGTTAAGCAAATGTGAAATATCAACTTTTACAACAATGCAGACAAATACTTGCAGTGAGCCTACCATATGCAATAACTATTACAATTTCTAGTATATTTTATTGATAATTAAATCTTTAATTTTTTATATGCAAAGGTTTAATTCACTCAAAGCAGTTTTAAGATATTCTATCTTAATAAAAAAATCCTCCAATATTTGGAGGATTTTTACTATATTTCAGCAAAGTTTAGAATTTAGCATTCAACACATTTTGTGCCACTTTATTCTTCCAGAGATCTCGTAAAGTTGGCAAATAGAATTTTTCACCAATTTCGACCAACTCGGCATCAATCAATGCATGAACTTCATGCATAAATAGATAATCAAGTTCAACTGTTTTCAATTTTGGCTGGCTTTTGGCAAAGGCTTTACGCTTTTGTTGTGCAGTTTTAACCAATTGATCTGCATAATTTTTATTTTTAAATTGGGAAATTGCATTTAAACGTAATTCAATAATCCCCCAGCCACCCACCAATAATTTGAACAATTCAAAATCTTCAGTGGTTGATTCCCAGGTCATTTCATCCAGATTTTCATCATTAGGAAGTACCGGAAGTAGCAGCTCCATCACACTTGGGAAAATCTTCTTAAAATTCAAAATAAATTTAACAGGATGCTCACCCGGATAATCCTTGAATTGCACCTTTTTCTGAACATCTGTTAAATAAATATCGAACATTGAAAATTTTCCTAGATAGATTACTGTTTTACAAGCATTTATTTTTACCTTGCAAAACTAATGCAAAATAAGTGCAAAGCAGTAATAAAAAATGAAATGCATTTTAGCAATTATGCCAATTTATTCAACGCTAAATTAAGCTTTATAAATCTCACTAATTGGGGACATATGCTCTTATTTCGACATATAAATAAAAAAGCTTAAGACAAAACAATCAAAACTTGGTTCTATTTCTATATTGGGCATACAATTAAAAAGCTCAATTAAAGCAAACCCTATTTCGGCCAGCGTTTTTAGCTTTGTATAAACGTTTATCTGCAATTTCTAAAGCACTAATGAACTGAGATTCTGTATCTATTCGAGCTGCACCAAAACTTACAGTAGCTTTAATATTATTAATAAAAAGTTGATCTTCAATTTTTTTGCGTAAGCGCTCAACTAAAGCTAATGAAGATTTTTCATCTGAACTTTGCAGCAATATAATAAATTCTTCTCCGCCATATCTGCCGATAACATCACCTTCCCTAATGTTGGATCTGCATATGTCCGCAATTGTGCACAAGATTTTATCCCCTACGGTATGTCCCCATGTATCATTTATAATCTTGAAATGATCAACATCACACATCACAAGATAAACTTCACCATGCTGCATTTTTTTAAACAAATCTTCTGTTTTTTCTAGAAAACCATTACGGTTATACAGCTGCGTTAAAGGATCTTTCAACCTTTCTTCATTAATGATACTAAACCTTTCTTTTACAGCTACAGCTGAAACGACAATTGCAAACCACAGACTGAGGAGTATATTTACTGCAATCATCATCATCCACCACTTTGTTGTGGCTAAGGTGACCATTTGCACATTTTGAAGGTATACAATGACTATTAAAGTTCTGATAACCGCATAAGCAACTAAGAGAAAGTAACTAAAGCATAAAAGCTTTTCCAAGACCTCTGTTCTTTTCAATAAAGCATACACTTTCGGAAGTGCTAAGGCCTCTAAACATAAAATCACAATATTAATTATGACTATGCGTGGCCATAACTGCTCATCGATATACTTGAAATATAAAAGTGAAGCCATAGCCGCTATCACAAAAAGCGAAGCTACAAATATATTTAACCTGGAATTGGCTTTTAACAGCATTCCATGTGCGACTGCCCACGCCCCGCCTAAATAGAAAAGTGCAAACCAGGGTGCAGTCAGTTTCAGTTGTACATTGGTCATCAGAGTTTGTGCACCTAATGCTACTGATGGCAAAATACAACTCAGACCCATCCACAATAAATATTGGGGAGCTTTAAAGCATAAATGTGCAACAACAAAGACGGCACCAATGAGCATTAAGCAAATCGGGTAAACTAACAAAAAATACTGGGTATCTGGTAAGTTCACGGACTGAATGACACCTAGAGCTGTGTAGTTTTTATTCTAAATTGTTTAGCTAAAATTATTCAATAAATATTTATTTTTAATAATAAAAGCTGTATTTTTTATCATTCCTGCTCTTAAGAAGTTCGTTAATTCACATTTTATCTGATTGCCGGGCAGGAATGCTAAGAACTGTCCAATAATGAAATATGTAATCATAATTAAAATTGTGACTACCAGTATGGTCTGGTTATTTACTCTTCCGTTTTTCTATAGGGCTTTAAAGGATGTAAATCCTGATCACTTTCGTGAACATCTAAATGATTTACCAAACCTAACAGTACTAACTCTTCATCAATTATTTGACCAGTTACTCTTTCCTTATGGATTGGCTTGGGTCTACTTCTAATTCCTGGCATTTGGTTTACTGGTTACTTAGGACACCGACATTTAACTTATCACTCCAAAACCACAGATACTTTTCTTAAATAAAAAATCCAATCAGAGGTAATTGAAGTTAACATAAAGGTTAAGAAAATGATTTATATCCAAATAATTTTTCATTTCGTATAGGGTATATTAAGTTAATTTTAGAAATACTTAAAAATGAAGAAATTAGAAATCATCTTTTCAGTAATTTTAATCCTCGTTATTTTGTATGGAATCCAATGGATGTTTCATGGTTTTCCAACAGGAAATTAGCATTTGTCTAGCAAGTCTTCCTTCTGATTCAAGGTGAGTAATCGTTTTAATGCTTTAACATTACATCAATACCGAAATGGCGCAAAATGACAGCCCAGGCAAGAAAAATAAGGATAGTCATTACGCAACACATGGCTAGAGACAGCCAGAATCCACAATGCTGATAAAGTATTGGAAATGCTAAAAACATAGGTAAGGTCGGGACTACATACCAAAAAGTATACCAAGCATGATTGGAAATTTTCTGGGGATCTTGATTTTCAATTTTCATCCATATCAGCACCAGTACCGTTACCATAGGTAAGGCTGCAATCAATCCCCCACACGGTCACTACGTTTGGCCACTTCTGAAATTAGTATGACCATCCCAGCAGTTATAGCATATTTAGCAATAAGCCAAACCATATGCATTTCCTATATGAAATAAAAACTCTATTTTATAGGTCGTTTAAATCACCTACACGCTTTATTCGATCTATAGATTATTAAATAAACAAAAAATTTATCATTCTTGTCATCGATTTAAGTTGTATGACGAATCAAAAAATTTAGCTGTGTAATCAAAATTATGGCTTTGGAAAATTAACAAAGGTCTCACAAAGTTGTGAGACCTTTTCATAAATTAAACAGTGATATTCTGTGCCTTGGTTTGTTCCTCTATTTCTCGAAAGTCATTGGATTTTGTATTTTTCTTCCTATTTTTAACTTTCTTATAACAATATCCTGCTGCCACACCTGCACCAATTAAAGTTAATAATTTCATATTTCACCTCAACCAATCAGAAATTCAAGCATATATAACTATCACTTATACCGATTGCACTCCAAGCCCAGTTCGATAGCTTTTTGTATAGTAGGTAAATTTATGTGTATTAAATAAAGCTCACCTTTTGATGAGCTTCTACTTTCTGACTATTCACTATAAATCTGTACTAACAAACACACTTTCAATAAAAGCATCTGCTTCATGATCATCCAGTACTTCAATGTTTACGTCTAAATGAATAACTTCAGCCCCAGTCTTTTCTTTAAATTCTGCGAATTTTTGGGTAAGAAATTCTTGTATTTCATCTTCAAGCTTGGTTCTTTCAATGCGATATTCTTTTAGTGCTTCTTTCACAGACAATCCCCATGGGCTTTTAATTGTGCAATTAATTTACCATAAAGATCAAAAAAGCCCACCATTTGACGAGCTTTTAAATTAAAACATCAAGCATAATCAATCATCGGCAGTTAATTTCTCCATATCTTGTACGCATATATGCCCCACATAAAAAACCACTGATGATCAATTGATAGCTGTTCCCGTCCTTAGATGCTTATTTCACATTAGGTGAAACCATATTTTCAGGAATCACCACGGCATCAAACTGTTCCGCAGTCACCAGATTCAATTCGACCGCGACCTGTTTTAAGGTTTTACCTTGCTTATAAGCCGTTTTTGCCACCTTCGCTGCATTTTCATAACCAATTACCGGGTTTAAGGCGGTCACTAACATCAGTGAGTTATGCAAAAAATGATCAATTTTTTCACGGTTCGGTTCAATACCAATCGCGCAGTGATCATTAAAACTATTACATGCATCACCCAATAACTGAATCGATTGCAATAAGTTAAATGCTATCACCGGCATGAACACATTCAGCTCAAAATTACCCGAAGCCCCTGCCACGTTAATGGTCGTGTCATTTCCCAGCACTTGCGCTACCACCATGGTCATGGCTTCACTTTGGGTTGGATTGACCTTGCCCGGCATAATGCTTGAACCTGGTTCATTTTCAGGAATGCGAATTTCGCCAAAGCCACAACGCGGACCACTGGCCAACCAGCGAATGTCATTGGCAATTTTATTTAAACTGCTGGCTAAAGTTTTTAAGGCACCCGATGCAAATACTGCGGCATCCCGCGCAGCTAAGGCTTCAAATTTATTCGGTGCAGTCACAAAAGGTAAACCGGTTAATGTAGCCAACTGTGCTGCTGCTTTGACCGCATATTCAGGATGTGCATTTAACCCCGTTCCGACCGCTGTACCACCTAAAGGCAATTCATATAAACCCAATAAGGCATAATGCAAACGCTTTAAAGCATGCTCAAGTTGTGACACATAGCCACTAAATTCCTGACCCAGTGTTAAAGGTGTGGCATCCTGTAAATGAGTACGGCCAATTTTAACAATATCTGAAAATTCTTTTGATTTCGCTTCTAATGTATCGCGTAGACGTGCGACCGCAGGAATCAGCAGTTCATTGATCTGTAAACTTGCTGCCACATGAATGGCGGTTGGAAATGAGTCATTGGTTGACTGCGCACGATTGACATGATCATTAGGATGCACCGGTTTTTGTGCACCTAAAGGATTGCCCAGTTTCTGGTTGGCAATATTAGCAATCACTTCATTGCAGTTCATATTGCTTTGCGTGCCTGAACCGGTTTGCCAAACCACCAACGGAAATTGGCTATCCCATTTCCCGCTAATGACTTCTTCTGCAGCATCAACAATATAATGTGACAATTCATGAGGAATTTGATCTAACTCGGCATTGGTAATGGCTGCTGCCTTTTTTACCAGCCCCATGGCACGAATCATTGGCCGTGGTAAACGCTCCTGTCCGATTTTAAAGTTTTGCAAACTACGCTGTGTTTGCGCACCCCACATTGCTTCACTGGGAACTTCTACATCGCCCATCGTGTCGTGTTCAATACGTGTCTGCATCATCAACCTCATTTCCATTTTATAGCTTTAGCCAATTCATCTGTTTTGACATATTCAATGATCTTAATCAAATATTTTATTAACTTAAATGATTATTATTTACATTTTATTTATTAATGTCCTTTTAATGTTTGCTGATAAAAACGCCAGCCATCTTCAACAATCTGGGTAATACTGCGTTTCGGTTGCCATTGTAAAATTTCATGGGCTTTTTCCGCAGTTGCACCGACCTGATCCATTTCCGCATAACTATAAAATGGGGCATCAATGGTTTTAATTTCAGTCTGGGTAACTTTAGCCACTTCACTCAGCAAAGCGCGAATGGATATATTCTGCCCGGCTATATTAAACGCATCACAGGTATAGGGCTGAGTCCTGAGCCACTTTAAAGTTGCCATAATGGCATCGCAGCAGTCCAGCACGTGTAAGAAGCTACGTTCTACAGTGCGGTCCAAGGTCTGCGCTTGCTGACGCAGCTCAATATATTCACGCTGTCTGGCTGCTGCCTGTAAGGCCAATGGAATAATATTTTTCGGTAAAGGAGCAACAAATTCTCCAAGCACGGCGTGTTCAAAAGCACCGGCAATATTGCACAATCTTAAAATGGCAATTTTCCATTCACTGTCGGTCAAAGCAGTATCACGGATGATTTCTTCCACCATTTGTTGTGATTTTACATAGGGGTTCGGATAAGAATAGTTAAAAGGCACATCCTCGGTCAGGATCAGACTCGACTGCCCATATACTGCCAAACTGGATAAATGAATCAACGTTCGGATTCCTGTGCGCTGCATGGCGCGCAACAGACTCATGATACAACTGACATTATCGTTATAATATTCCAGCGGTTTCAGTGCCGATTCTTCTATCGATTTAAAACCGGCAGTATGAATGACCGCTTCTACAGAATATTGTTCAAAAACTTTGTTTAAAGCGGGGGTGTTGCGAATATCAATTTTGACAAAGGGCACATAGCTGCCCGAAATATATTCAAGTCGTTCTAAGGTTTGTAAATTTGCATTGGATAAATTGTCGACAATGATGACTTCTTGTCCATGAGCCATCAGGCTTAACGCAATATGTGAGCCTATAAAGCCTAAACCACCAGTCACTAAAATCATTGTATACTACCCTTTTCTTATGAAGTTTGGATGCATCAATATTGGATTGGGCATTCCTCAAGTGAATTTCGATGAGCACCTTATTACTAATTACCTCCGCTCCAACCTCGATCTATGCATGGCACGCGCTAGGTCTGGCACAGGCCTTACAGGCTAAAAAGCAGCCATTTCGCGTGTTTTTCTATCAGGACGGAGTCGCTGTTGCGAATGACTTACAATGGGTTCCAGATGACCAGCGTAATTTGACTAAAGAATGGCAGAAGCTGGCCATTCGCTTACCGGTATGTGTCAGTGCTGCTTTGGCGCGGGGTATTTCGGATCAGGAAAATGCTAAACGACATCAGATTAGCCAACATAATCTTGCTCAAGGCTTTGAACTGGTTGGACTGGGTGAACTTGCCGATGCAGTACAATCAACACAACGTCTGATTCAATTCTAAGATGTTATTTTTGGGAATTTGTTGCTTTTAAAAGGTAAATTGTGTGAAATCTGTACTCGTTATTCTAACTCAAGCAAATCTTGCCAATTTACAAGTGCATGAAAGCTTGTCTGCCACTATGGTACTGGCAACGTTTGGCTGTGAAGTCAAAGTTTTGTTGCAAGATGCCGCCCTAAGTTTACTGCATTCAGAAATACAATTTGATCAGCTTAAACATGCCTTTAAAGTCGCTTCGAACATGGTCGATAGCTTTGAATTTTACGATTTAAGTCCGGTGCTGGTGGAAAATAAAAACCGTAACGCCATCTTCGTTGCTCAGGCTCAACAAGATATTGAATTTGTTGAATTCAATCCTGGGCTGATTCAAAGTTTCGATTTTGTGCTGTACTGGTAAAGATGACGAGTGAAACAATAATGACGCATAAAAGTTTATATTTGCTACAAAGCAGTTTTTCAGCGACACCCGCTGCTCTGAAAAAATTAGCACAACTCTACGGCCCTGAAGATAGTGTTGTACTGATGGGCGAATCGGTCTTACAGTTTCAACAGCCATTTTTGCAACAGCTGGATCATATCTATGTGCTGGATACAGATGCAGAAATTTTGGCAGGACAATCATCACAACATCTGCAGATTATTTCTTATGCCGAATTTGCAGATCTTTGCCTGAATTATAGCCGTTGTATCCGTTTGAACTAATTTGAGATTAATGATGAATTTAGAACTTGACCAAGATGGTCACTTAGTCGATTACACCATTTGGAATGAACAGGTTGCGCAAGAATTAGCAAACACTTTAAGTTTAGAACTTACAACATGGCATTTTGAAGTCTTGCATGCCGTGCGCCAGTTCTATCAGCAGTTTGGACATTCACCGGCCACCCGTCCGCTGATTAAATTTCTAATGAAAACAGTCAGTGCCGACATCAATAATGCGGTATTACAAGATAGGTTTCAGACCGGTTTAGTGGCACGTCATTTAAGCCGTCTGGCAGGGATTCCCAAACCGCCCAATTGTCTATAATGCCCAGCAGTTGGATTAGGGCTGGGGCTTGCGTTGTTGCAGATAATTGAAATAATCCGGAGTCAGTTCAGCTTTAATGTGCTTGGCGTGAATGGTTTCATTACATTCTGAACAGACCAGACGTGGCGTCATGCTATGCCCGCAGCTTTGATGAATGTATTGCATGGGCTGTCCCAGATCTTTATTCATCCATTGGTCTGCCCAATGTGCCATAGACATTAAAATGGGATAAAGTGCCAGCCCTTTTTCCGTCAGGCAATATTCATATCGCTCTTGCCGCTGTACATAGGGCTTTTTGACTAAAATACCATGCTCGACCAAATGCTTTAAACGGTCAGACAGCACATGGCGGGTAATACCCAGATTTTGCTGAAAGGATTCAAAACGGCGCATGCCTAAAAAAGCATTTCGCAAAATCAGCACAGTCCAGCGGTCGCCAATCACCGATAAGGTTCGGGCAATTGAACAGGGTTGTTCGCCAATTTCGTCCCATTTCATTGTGTTGAGTCACCGCGCTTAAATTGATACTAAAATGAATCGGTTTACGAATTTTTGCAAGGAATTTGTAGCTGCTCGCATGTCTGAATCGTAATCCATCCTCATGGCTCAATACCGCTGTTCAACTTTGGCTATTCGGAAATACATGAGCCTAAATCAGGACAATGATTCCTCCTAAAATAATAAGAATGTATCCATAAAAATCAAAAAAACAATACTGGAATGAAGGTAGCAAACATACCTTAAAAATGAATTTTATCCTGATTTTCTTCAATAATTTTTAACCATGCCCGCGTGGCAGGATTCATGGCAACCGTGGTATTCCAGGCCATGCTTAAAGTCCAGTTCAGGTTGGGACTTTCCAGTAGGCTGATGTTATATTTTTCCTGATCGAGCTGTTCACAATAAATTTTGGGTAATAAGGCAATGCCGACATCAGATTCGACCATTTTGGCAATAAAGTCCCATTGACTGCTTTTACACACCACATGCGGTTCAAAACCGACATAATTTGCGGCCTGAATAATCATATTGTTTAAACTGAAGGTGTCGTCATAGAGCAAAAACGACTCTTCTTTTAATTCAATAAGCTGAACTTTTTTCCGGTCTTTCCAATAGCTTGCTTTACGTGAAAGCAGACATAATGGTGAATCCATTATTGGAATTCCACTGAATTGCGGTTTTAAATGCCCCAGTAAAATCCCGACATCAACTTTTTTGGCCAAAATCGCCTCTTCAATGCCAGATGCCCCAACTTCCAGAAACCTTAATTCTATATGCGGATATTGTTTGTGAAATTTGGCAATCAGGCTACTTAAAAGTACCGAACCCAGTGGCGGCAAGCCCAGTATGAGCTTGCCCTTCCGTAAATGCCGAACTTGCTCAATGGAGTCAAAAATACGCTGCTGTTCTTCTATAATCACCAAAGCATGTTGATAAATCTGTTCGCCCATATAAGTAAGTAAAACTTCACGTTTACGTCCAGCTTGTCCCTTGTGAAATAAGGCTACCCCGGTTTCTTCTTCCAGTTGGCGAATTGCTTTACTGATGGTGGGCTGGGTCACGCACAGATGTTCAGCTGTACGGGTAAAGCTTTGCAATTGCACAAGTTTGACAAAAATATTCAGGCTCTTAATATCCACAAATATTCCAAATAAGCATAATCTTTTTCTTATTATTCATAATTGACCAAGTCAGTCAAATTTAAAATATATGAAAATTCTCCTATTAAGACGATGGCTATGTCACAACGATATTCGCACTTTTTGCTGATTGTGCTGCAACTCTGCATTTTAATCACAATCTGGTTTTTAGGCTCAGTCATTCAGCATGCCTTCAATTTGCCAATTTCCGCGGGTGTGATCGGACTATTGCTGTTACTGGCTGCATTGCTGACAGGGTTCTTTAAAGTGCAATGGGTCAAAACCGGTACTGACTTTATTCTGGCAGAACTGGTTTTATTATTTATTCCCTGCGTAGTCGGCCTGGTCAAATATAAAAACCTATTTCTCGCTCAAGGCTGGCAACTGGTTTTGGCTGTCGTCTTGGGAACCCTGTGCGTGATGGTAATTACCGCATATAGCGTACACCTTGGCTTTAAAATTGAATCACGTTTAAAGCAGCGTCAGCACAGCCAAGAAGCAACCCTGCTTAAACACGGGGAATAATATGAACATGATTGCAGTGCTTTGTTTTGTTCTTACGATTGTGGGATACATCTTGACGAAAAAGCTTTATCGCAAGTTTCCTTATATGCTGCTTTCCCCGGCACTTTTTGTGCCTTTTTTGTTGATCATTTTCATGGTCGTATTTCATATTTCCTATGACACTTATATGCAAGAAAGTCATTGGATTGTGTGGATGCTGGGTCCGGCAACCGTTGCCTTTGCCATTCCAATTTTTGAGTATCGTCAGGTTATTAAAGAGCATGCCATTTCAATTGGTTTAGGTATTGTGATTGGCATGCTGGCAGGTGTGATGAGTGCTTTTTACTTGGCTAAACTGTTTCAGTTTGATCAGGAAACATCTTATAGTCTCATGGCACGGTCTATTTCGACCCCCTTCGCAATGGAATTAACTTCACATATAGGTGGTTCGGTTGAACTGGTCATTTTATTTACCATGATTACAGGCATTGCTGGCGGCGTACTTGCAGATTTCGTACTCTTAAGTTTAAAGCTCAATTCACGTTTTGCCCAAGGTGCTGCTCTGGGTAATTCGGCACATGGTTTTGGCACCAATAAGGCCTTCATGCGCCATAAAGAAGAAGGCGTGGTTGCCTGTTTAAGCATGGTACTTGCGGGGGTATTTATGGTGTTGTTTGGGCCTGCAATTATTTCAATTGTTGTCACTTATTTATAAATAAAAAGTACAAATAATGTGGAAGTGATCAGCATGATCATTTCCTACTTTAGAACCGAATAAGAGGTAGATAGAAGCTAGCTATAACAAAACTCAAAAGACTGATCGCCTCTGTAATTTCAATTCCTGCCCCTACGGTATCTCCAGTAATGCCCCCAATGCGCTGCATAAATTTGGATCTTAAATAAAGCACTGTCGTTATAAAACAGATACTGCTCAAAATACCAGACCAGCCCCAATATGCGGATGCCACTAAACACAAGCTAATCACAAAAATTGCAGCAGTTTTTGGAATAAATTCTGCTATGGAAGATCCCAAACCTTTGGCACGTACATAGCGCGTGCTTAAAAATAACATCAGAGGTACCAAACGCCCGAGTAGCGGAAATAAAATCAGCGCTGAATAAAGTTGCTGTTCTAACAGCACATAAATTGCTGACCATTTTAATAAGCACACAATGAATAGGCTCAGTACACCAATCGGGCCACAACTCGGGTCTTTCATGATGGCCAAGGTACGTTCAGGATCACCAAATCCACCTACCCAGGCATCGGCAGTATCGGCCAGACCATCCAGATGCAAACCGCCTGTCAGCCAAATCCAGACCACCAGCAGCAAACTGCTTAATAAGATGACTGGAATTGCCTGCAAGCTCAGTGCGAGTCCAAACAGGATCAATCCGATCATCAAACCCACAACTGGATAAAACAGCAAGGATTGCCCATTTTGCTGTTTCGTAGGCATTGCTTTGAGTTGTATGGGGAAAGTCGTTAAAAACTGTAGTGCGATCAAAAATGGAGTCATGTTATTGCTCCAGATATTGAAGCGTTAAATTGTCGTGTAAAACAAAGCGGTTCAGTTGCCCAAGCTCTGCCGACATTTTTAGAATATTATCCAGCGGCTGATTCATTGCCAGACATTTTAACAGTTTAATCACACCGCCATGGGTGACCACCAGTACATGTTCAAATTGCTTATGCTGCATATAACTCTGAATCTGCTGTATAGCCTGATTGATTCGTGCATGAAACTGTTGCAGGGTTTCAGCATTTGGCGGGCTAAACTGGGAGGGGGTTTCCCAGAATTGCGCCAGTAATTCCGGCTGGCTTTCATAAATGCTTTGGGTGGTAAGTGCTTCCCAGTCACCAAAATGCATTTCCTGCAAATTGGTATCCAGGACCACTTCAAGTTTCAGTTTGAGTGCCAATTCATCTGCAAATACACGACAGCGTTGCAAAGGTGAACTGATTATAGCATCCCAAACCAAGGCCTTAGGATCTTGCTGTAACGCTTGCTCTACTGTCTGATGCATTTGTTGCCAGCCGGATTCGGTCAATGCATCATCTGTGGAACCCCGCAAAGTATGACTTAAACTGGTTTCACCATGACGAAGCAGATCAATGCGATACATGTTCATATCCTCAATGCAAATCCATTAAACCTTGTCGCCGATCACCGCCGCTTCAGCAAAAGTGGCCATATTGTTATGCAGGCTGCAGGCTAATTTGATGATTCCTAAAGCCGCACCGGCACCACTGCCTTCTCCCAAACGTAAATTTAGCTTGAGTAAGGGACTGGCATTCAGTTCCTGCAATAAACGCTGATGCCCGTATTCAGCCGATTGATGACCAAACAGCATCCATTCACGTACTGCCGGATTTAAACGTACCGCTACCAAAGCCGATGCCGTACTAATGAACCCGTCCACCACCATGGCCAGACCCAGTTGCGCACAACGAATATAGGCACCCACCATAGCTGCAACTTCCAGACCACCAACGGCGCATAGTGCCTTGAAAGCATCCTGACCGACATATTGCTGATGCAAAGCCAAAGCCTGATTAATCACATTTTTTTTATGATTGAGCTGTTCTGCACGAATGCCTGTACCCACACCGGTCAATTGCTCGGCAGGTTCATTCAGTAAAAAACAGGCGATCGCAGAAGCGGAACAGGTATTGCCAATGCCCATTTCCCCTGCTACATAAATAGATGCCCCATGAGCTACAGCCTGTTCCACACTTTTTGCACCCAGCATCATGGCTTCGGCACATTGCGCTTCGGTCATGGCCGGTTGTTTGGCGAAGTTGGCCGTGCCTGGAATAATGCAATGTCGTTCTACACCTGCATATTCATAAGCATCACCGACAGAGCCACAGTCAATGACTTGCAGTTTGGCATTGTATTCTTTGGCAATCACGCTGATACAGGCACCGCCACCAGTAAAGTTTTGCAGCATTTGCCGTGTTACCGCTTGCGGATAAGCCGAGATATTTTCTTCCATCACTCCATGGTCACCGGCAAAAATGCTGATCCAGGGATGGTCGATATTGGGACGAGGATTATTTTGCAAACTGGCCAGTTGAATCGCAACATTTTCCAGTTCGGAAAGTGAACCGGTCGGTTTGGTTAACTGTAATTGACGCTCTGCAGCCTGTAGTCTGGCTTCTGCACTTGGCGTTTTACACGCATCTAACCACCAGTTCATTATTTCTCTCCTTTTAAAATCATCGGGAAACCTGCTACACAAAAAGCCACCTTATCGGCAATCTGTCCAAGCTGTTGATGTAAACGGCCAGATTCATCCACAAATTTACGGCTGATCTCGCCTATGGGAACAACGCCCAATCCGGTTTCATTGCTCACTAAAATGATCTGCGATTGTAACTTAGGCAGCACATCAAGTAATTTTTGACATTCCATAACTTGCAGATTTGCATCTTCATGCATCAACAGATTGCTCATCCATAGCGTCAGGCAATCGACCAAGATCAGCTGATTCGGCGCATCGATTTGCTGCAATCGTTCAGCCAGTGAGTAAGGTTCTTCAATCAGCTGCCAGTGTTCAGGACGCTGGGTTTGATGATGGGCAATTCGCTGCTGCATTTCCGCATCTAAGGCTTGAGCTGTTGCAACATAGCTCACAGCCAGACCAGAATCTTTCGCGATTTGTTCAGCCAGACGACTTTTTCCGGAACGGGCACCGCCTAAAATAAGTTGGATCATGCATCACCCAATAAAAATTGATGGTACGGTGTTAATGGTCCCTGCAAAACCTGGGCATGATAAGTCCCAAAAGTTAATTGCCGGGTTTGAAATTCAAATTGCTGCTGTGAAATTTTTTCAATACGCTCAAAAACAGCATCACTATTCAAATTCTCTTTATATAAACCCAAAGTAATATGAGGACAATACTGGAGGGGGGCAATTTCGTCTGAACAGGTATAGAACTGTTGGCGTATCTCGGCCAAACCTCCATCAGTATCTTCAATTTCAATAAAAAGCGCACTTTCAAAACTATTTAAGTGACCCGTCTTTAATTTAAATAAAGATTTTTGTGCTGAGTTTAAAGTTTCAATCTGTTGTTGTAATTGCTGCTGGCTAAAATCGTCATCCCAAGCAGGCTTGTGGGCAGTCAAAAATCCGCAAATAAACAAGGTAATATGAAACTGGCGCGTATTGGGCGTATACAGTAGGTCGGAAAAGTGCTGACGCAGATGATGTAAATAATGCAGTAATTCAGGCTGCTGTATTTCCAGATACCAGAGTGAATAATCCATGCGCCCCTTATGCCACTCAGGATAATCCTGTGCAAGCGTGGGTACAACTGGCATAGAGGGTTTCAGAAACACGTAAAATTCACATTAAATTCAATCGGCTTATTTAACCATGAATTTTGCCAAATGAATCAAAGCTTTGGTTTAACAATATTCAGCTTATGCTGAAATTTATTCAGCTCGTCATGCAAAGCCTTATGCAAATGACTTTTTTATAGATCCAGCGCCATGAGAATTACTGTATACAGTTCATACTGATGAGCCTTTAACTATCTGCCATATCATTCTGATTTAACGATATTTTCTTTTTGTCCTGCGCAATAACTATCATAGAAAAATAAATCATCAAACCTAGCATTAATAACAGCAAAAAATAATAGGGATAACTCTTATGCCACTGATACAAGCCGGTACTCAAGATGGGGCCTAAAACAAAACTGAGGGCCTGGGTTGCGGTACACCAACTGGCGACTTTAGCTTGCATAGACTTCGGTGCATCTTTTGCCGCCCCCGTGGTAAATGCAGGAATTAAACACGCGACAGTAATCCCATAAAGAATATAAACCAACTGGAAAATACGGATATGTTCGGTCAGTACAGAAATGAGTAGTGCTGTGGTCAGGGACAAAATACCTACCCACAACAAACGATAGACTGACCATTGCAGATATCTGGAAATCAGGCTTTGCATGACCACCAGTGCAATACCCACAATTAAAGAACACTGGGAAAAATATACAGCGCCTTGCGCAATACTCATGTGAAAATGATCCTGGATATAAAAACCGGCAGTCAAATTCACAGTCACAATTGCCAGATATAAACTAAAGCCAAGCAGCAACCAGGCAGAACATTGATAAATGGAAAAATCTGAGTCTGTATTGACTGCATTTAGAATATGCTTCTGTTGAGCAGACTGAACCGTTCTGCTACGCTCAAATCCAAACACAATCACCAGACTAATCAAACTCAAAATGATCATCGCAGCCCATAATGGAGCCTGGATGCCCCACGCTAACAATAAAGTCGTTAAAAATGGGCCAACAATCACTCCTACACTATTTAACGCGCCAAATTTTGACATGGTCTGGCTGCGTTCTTGTTCCTCGACATAACGGGCATCACATAGGTTTGTAGCGCAATTTTCAGCATGGCCATAAATACACCCCCGTTCCTACACACGCCGCCATGAGCATGCCAAACAGGCTGATTAACGACACCTGAACCGATAGGCCATAGAGCAATACGGCAGTGAAAATACCCTAGGTAATGGTCATGCCAATAAAACCAAGGCTGAGCAACTGGTATATCGAAAATTTATTTTGATTTTTAGAAATATAAATGGCTGCTATCGCCATCAGTAATGCCCCACCCGAGACCATGGCACCGCCTTGCAGTTCCGACAGCTTTAACTGGCGAACCAGAGGTGCCAGCAAAGGTAAAATCATCGAAAAACTCGCCCCATTGGCCAGACTTGCTGCAATGAAGATTTTGTTATTTTTATCCATGCTTTATTTTTAATTCCCATTCGCGGTTTGTATTTATAAGAACCAGAGGCAACGCACACTAGCCCTTTCATGCTTTTTCAGAACGAAATTTAAGACTTCACGCTATAGCTCAGGCCATAAGTTCGGCCTTGGACAGCTAATACCAATGCAATAAATTGATTATAAAAAGATTTATATTGAGTATTTCAGATGCTGGAATACTCAATCGCAGGTTCCCGAAGCCCATTTTGGTATTGGCAATCACATCCATTGTGGCAAGCCCATTGTTTCAGTTTGCAGCCGAGCTATATTTAATCGTATCTTGCCGGGCTTTGTCAGTACCGCCAATCGCCAAAGCTTATACGCGCAAGATCATATTATTAAATTGTCCGGCTGCTAGATCTGGTCCCTTTAATGGCACGACACAAATTTCACCCAGTTCTTGCCAATCCACCCTGAGTATTTTTTATTGATTACGAGTATTAGCCAGTGTTCAACCCAACGTCCCGTCTGGCATGATTTTATAACTTACATACCTTTGATTTTATTTACCATTCACCAAAAATACCGCTAATATCTCACGTAGTACACTAGGCTCTACAATCGGTTAAATAAGAACCTTTCAAAAAACTTCTAAACTGCTATTGATGATCAATTAAATGATAATTTTCTCATTTAGCATTGAGAAGCTAATTAAACGTCTATAAAAAAGCCCTAAATTTCTTTAGGGCTGATTAGAAGCATTAAAGTTGATTTTTATACATCTAGCACATCTGCAAATTCTGCGCCCAAGACCTGTGCTAAATCTTGTGGTTTTACTCCTATATCCAGGCCTCTTTTGCCGCCACTGACATATATTTTTTGCAACTGCTGTGCTGAAGTATCGATGACCGTTTTTAAACGCTTTTTCTGTCCAACCGGGCTAATTCCCCCGACCAAATAGCCTGTCAAGCGTTCGGCATTTTTAGGATCGGCCATCTGCAACTTTTTACAGCCCACTGCCGCTGCCACTTTTTTTAAATTCAATTGGTGATTTACCGGTAACACAGCTACAAAATAGTTCTTATCATCAGTCACCAACAGCGTTTTAAATACTTCTTCAACACTTAGACTCAGTTTTTCGGCTGCTTCCAAACCGAAACTTTTAGCATTGGCATCGTGTTCATATTCATGGATAGAAAATTCAATTTTATTTGATTTTAAAACTTTGCAAGCAGGTGTCATTTTTCGATGATATTAAGAACGAGATAAGTAAATTATATGCCTTTTAGAAATTAATGTTTAGCATGCTTAGGCTATTTTTAGATTCATATTTATCTCTAATCAATCTATAAAAACACTGAAAATCGTTTTAAGACTTATATTTTAAAACCAAATTATAGATGTGGCTAAAACCTATGCCTAAACAAGTATTAAGTGCACTCCCTATTCTACTGTCGACCACACTCAGCATTTCTTTAAGAGTCTTGATGGTGATAGTTGGTCTCTTTCTTCCTTTAATCGATCTATCTTTAATCAGGATGCTTTTACTTAAAAAACTGGTTTTATCCAAGCAAGGTTCTATAGCTCACTACTTAGGTTTAAATCAGACCGCTTGTAAGTATGATGTTGGAGTTTAAAAGTAAATGACTGATGGTAAAAAGCGTGGACATTGCATCCACGCTTTTTTAATTAAATTGAGATTAATGTGCCAAGTTTCTGAAAATGAGTTTCAAACTATCTAGCATTTTTTCAATTTGTAATGGCGTTAAACCTTCAAAAGATTGATCTAGAACAATGTGACTAAGATCATTAATTTTTTGCACCATTTGCTCACCCAAATGAGTTAAAATGACCCGGGTAATTCGTGCGTCATCTTCACAACAATAAGTACGCACTAAGCCTTCATCTTTCAGACGGTAAATAATTTTCGTAGTGGTCGACATCTTGAAAATCAACATATCGGATAAATCGGACACACTCGCGTTGGGTTTGGATTTTAAAGCCAGTAAAATACGACGACGAGAATTATCTAGACCATATTTTTTTAACGCATGATCCACATTCTGCACATATTGAGAATGTACTTGAGTAATCCAGTAGTATGGAAAATTATCCAGGTTAAACTCAGATGCTGCAGAAAAAAATTTGCTGTATTTAGTTGACATGGTTAAAAACCTCTAATTTATTGTTGTAATTGAAATTATTTTTAAGCATCAGATACTATTCGAAACGGCTTGTTTTAGCAATATATATTAAATTATTTTTATCGCTTATTGAGATTTTGAGCTTCTTATAAATTAAACAGAAAATCTACAAAATATATTCAATGTTGTCTAACAAAATTCGTATAAAATAAAAAAACCGGCGTCCTGCCGGGTTTTTTCATACTTGTCAGCTAAGTATGACTCCTGTCGTACCTCACATTTCTGGTGTAAGAATTATTTTTATTTAACCTGGATCCTGTTTATTTAGGTATCCCATTTTTACTTGGCTTTTTAACTCGATTGATCTTGGTCAAAACAAAGGGATTAGTTTGGTATCAAACGCGCTTTATTGCCAAGATTAGTCCGCTTAGCCTTTTTGCCTTGTTACTTACAATGGTCGCCATGTTTAGCTTTAAGGGAGGTGCTATAGTCAGTTTGCCACTAGACATGCTTAGAATCGCAATGCCTTTAACTATTTATTTTTTAGTGATGTTCTTTATTAGTTTCTTTATGAGTAAGTGGATGGGGAATGATTATCCAAAAACTGCTGCAATTTCTTTTACGGCAGCAGGCAATAATTTTGAATTAGCTTTAGCCGTGGTAATTGCAACCTTCGGATTGGCCTCACCTGTTGCTTTTACGACAGTTATTGGTCCATTGGTTGAAGTACCTGTTTTAATTGCTTTAGTGAGCGTTTCGCTGTGGTTAAGAAAAAGATTTTTAAACAAGTGTAAATCAAAATAATATTGGTTTGATTTAAAATCAACCTAATACAGCCGATACCAAATTAACTATACAAATTTATTAGAATCAATAAATTGAAATCACCAAAAGCCCTGCTTGAACAGCCAGGCTTTTTTAAATAATGTTTCGTATTTCACACCTATTCTTTCAATCCATCTTAACTTTGTAGAGACAAACCAAACTTCTTGAATATGCTCGCACGGCGTTTTGGATGAATATTAGCTTTGCTTAAATCGCCTTTATAATGATCAAATACGCGTTTATCCATCATTTTGAACCAGAGCGATGGAATCATTGCTGGCAAGAGCATGGTCGCGTAACCACTAGGCAATTCAGGCGCTTCATCAAAATGGCGTAAGGCCTGAAATGGTCGTGTCGGATAGGCATGATGGTCGGAATGACGCTGCAACTGGTATAAAAACAAGTTGGTGGTAATATTGTTATTGTTCCAGCTATGCTCCGGCATGGTACGCACATAAGTCCCATCTGGTTTTTTATCGCGCATTAAACCGTAATGTTCAATGTAGTTAATAATTTCAAATAAGCTCACCCCATAAAAAGCCTGCGTGGCTAAATAAGGCAGTACCTCTTTACCAAATAACTTCAGCATGATGGCATGAAAACCAGCACTCATTGCCCAACCTTGAAACAGCTCATTTTCCGCACTAAAGAAAGATAATCCTTTGCGTTTTAAACGGTTTTTTTCAATTTCAATGGCCGACTTGATGCCGCCAAACACCGTTCTTGGCCAGAATTCATAGAAACTTTCCCCCATTTTTGAAGATGCCGGATCTTCAGGGGTTGCCGCACGCTTATGGTGTCCATAAGGATGTTCAACACGAAAATGATTATAAAACAGCGGCATTAATGTAGCATGAGCAAGATAATGATCTTTCTTATGCGGTCTATGTGACAGCTCATGTGCTGTATTCACGCCCACACCATTAATCGCCCCCATGGAAATTCCCAACAGGATCTGATCGACAAAAGAAGTTTCTTTACTGCTCACTACATAACCGGCAAAAAGATTGGCAGCCATTTGTAAAGGAATGAATAATTTTACAATGCGGTCATAATAAGGATCTGCCACCAGCGATTTAATTTCGTCATCATTGGGATTATTATTGTCATTGCCCACCAACGCATCAATACTGGGAATAATCACGTGCAGCAATAAAGGGCCACCCAAGGCAAATATTTTTTTCGTAGCTTTAGGGCCAAACTGGTAACCAGCCAAAATTCCCATGCCAATCACTGGTAAACCCGGGCTCAGCAGCCACCAATAACGTTTTTTATCGAGTGCCAGACCTGAAGCAGTTTGCATGGTTAAAGTTGTTTTTTGATCAATTTGTACTGGTGCATTCATGCTCGCGATCTTCCTTATTTTCTGTTCTCCCTTTATATTTCTAGAAATGCAGCATCAAGAACAGTTGTAAACGTCCAAAAAACCTATGCAAACGTTCTTGGCGTAAATAGCCCAAATTTGTCCTATAAACACATGCTGCAATAAATTCAGGCTTTTTATAATTTTTAATCAAGATGAAGACAGAAACATAAGACATGGATGCCTTAAGTAAAATTTTTGATGATATTCATCTAAATAAATCTGAATATATTTATTTAAAACCGCAAGGTCACTGGGCCTATGTTTATCAGGAACAGGATGCCATGATTGGCTATGTGGTTCTGGTGGGCACGCTCAACATACAATTTGAATCGCAAAAAATGCTGCAACTGGAAGCGGGAGATTTGATCTTGATCCCTTCGGGACAAACCCATAGCTGCCACAGTAATGATAAAAAAAATTTAATTGAAGTAATTAATATTACAGGGCTTTTTGATGAAAAAAGGCAAGAAACCATTGAATTTGGCAGTGAGAGTAGTGGTGAACCTGCGCTGATTTTGGCCATCCGTTGTCATATCGATACTATTATGGCCCGGCCTTTACTGAATGCCCTGCCCGACTATATCCATATTCAGCATATTACCGGCAGTACCGCGCCTGAATGGCTGCAAATAGGCCTACATTTTTTGGCCGTGGAAGCCTATCAGCTGCGTCCGGGTCGTGACAAAATTCTCGACCATCTGGTGAGTATTCTTTTTATTGAATGTGTACGCGATTATATTGCCCGGTTACAGGACTCAAATAACTGGCTGCGAGCACTTTCCCATACCGAACTGGCCAATGCGCTGGCAGCCATTCATGGCAAACCTGAACAGCCCTGGACCGTTGAAAGTCTGGCCGAACAATGCTGTATGTCGCGCTCCAAATTTGCAACTTTATTTAGCACGATTGTTGGTGAAACACCGCTGGCTTATTTACAGCAATACCGCTTCCGTTTGGCATCGCAGCATTTGCGTGAAGGGCAACTATCTATCCAGCAAATTGCCCATCGTGTCGGATATTCTTCCGAAACAGCCTTTAGTCAAACCTTTAAACGACTGTTTAATCTAACTCCGAGCCAATATCGGCAGCAATTCCAGTAAATTATGCCTGATCAGCGACTGCATTCAAGGTATTCAGAATCGCCTGAACCGGATCTTCACTATTGCCTGCCAGCAGCTGCTTGTGCATGGTGATGTGCTGCATGGCCTGAATCTGTGCAGTCTCCCTGTTCATCAGTTTTTCAATTTCAGCCGCCAGATTTTCTGGGGTAGCATCATGCTGAATCAGTTCCCGAATGACTTTTTTTCCAGCAATAATATTCGGCAAGGAATAATACGGAATCTTGATCAGCAATTTAACCAGATGATAAGTCAGCCAGTTCAATTTATAGAAAGTAACCATAGGACGATGTAACAGCATCGCTTCCAGTGTGGCAGTTCCTGAAGCCAATGCCACAATATTGGAAGCATTCATCACTTGACGGCCAATTTTGGATTCCGTATCGGTATTTTCCAGCAAACACACTTTAGCCACAAAATCTGCCGGATATTGTTGCAGCAATGTCTCAATCTGCTGCTTGCGTGCATCATTAATCGCAGGAATTAAAAACACATATTCAGGATGCTTTTGACTGATGATTTGCGCTGCATCCAGCACCAAAGGGCCGAGACGTTCAACTTCACCACGGCGGCTTCCCGGTAACAGTGCAATATGTTTTTGTTCTACATTTAAGCCCAGCTCTTGCTTGGCTTCAATCAATGGATTTTGCAAAGGCAATTGACTGGCCAATGGATGCCCGACAAAAGCTGCGGGCACATCAAACTTTTTATAAAAGGTTTTTTCAAACGGAAATAAACACAACACTAGATCGATACTGGCTTTAATGCCATGCACCCGTCCCTGACGCCAAGCCCACACCGAAGGACTGACATATTGCACGGTTTTAATCGGCAGATTTTTCTGCTTTAAACTTTTAGATAAACGTAAATTAAAGTCTGGTGCATCTATACCGACAAAGACGTCGACTGGATCTTTGCTCCAGGTTTCAAGCAGTCCATCACGCACGGCAAAGAGTTTTTTAAGATCTTTAAGCACTTCCACAATGCCCATGACCGATAAAATATCCATCGGATAATAGCTTTTGAAACCTTCAGCAATCATCTGCGGACCACCGATGCCTTCAAATTCAGCATCAATGCCTTGCTCTCGAAAACGGCGGATGAGTTTAGCGCCCAGTGTATCTCCAGACACTTCCCCGACAACGATACCGATTTTAAGCTTCCGATTTTGCAAGACTTTTATCCTCTTTATGCCGTATATTTTGCAGTTGGGTCTATTTTAACATAGGCCTTTCAATTTAATTGATCAGCCACTAAGCTTTTAAAATAATTCAAAACAAGCGTTGTTTTATAAAATATCTATGTTGGGTTTAATTCAGCAATAACTTCACACAGAAGTCATTCAGCCACTACAAGCTACTTGGCAATAGTGGCGTAACCATTCTGCCTGGGCAATTATTATATCCATACTCATCCATATTGTATTATTTATTGTCTTTCCAAGCGTGTGGCTTTCTTCTCCTCCCAAAACGGTCCATCTCAAAATGGTTCATCTGAATCATCCCACTGCTTATGTACAGCACGGGCGATTATCACAGATTATTTTCAAACAACAACAGAAAATATGGCTTGCCAATTGTGCATTTATGCACGTAGCACTTCAGACTATTTGCCAGCAAAATCCTAATAAAACACAATTCAATGTGGTGCACGCCAATCTTCAACTCTTCACCCGTTCAACATGGAATTATGGCTAGAGTAAAAAACAGGTTTTTGTGCAAACCCTTATCATTCTGGATGCTAAAACTTCCAATACGATGCAATTATCTAACCCATGGCAGCAGTATTTGTAGCAATGGCAAAGCGTAATATCTTTGCCCATTTATTTACTTAGATTCTTTATTTTATGCAATTTTTTAGGTTTAACCCTCTTATTCCTCCAAAATTTCAGGCTAAAACCACAAAACTTATAAAACACTTTTCATCTTTATCTTTTTTTAGAATAAGCAAATCAATAATCAAGACAACGTCTTATATTGAAAAGTCATAACATATGCAGGTTTTTTGATATTTGGCATATATAACCATGTTTGGTTCAATTGAATATATTTTAGCGGGTGTTCTGGTTGGTTTCTGCGTCGGGATCACAGGTGTTGGCGGCGGTTCATTAATGACCCCGATCCTGATCAGTCTCTTTAAGATCGAACCGCACATCGCAATTGGAACAGACTTGCTTTATGCCGCCATTTCAAAATTTTGCGGTTCTATGGTTCACGCCAAAAAAATGAATATTGTCTGGCCGATTGTGATCTGGCTTGCTGTAGGCAGTATTCCGGCTTCATTTGCCACGCACTGGGTTTTAGAAAATTACCTCAGTCAATCTAGCAGCTATAAATCTGTTTTGACCATGGTGCTCGGTTTTATGCTGACCCTGACCGGTGTTTCCATCATGTTCCGCGGGCACATTGAACGCTTCTTTACCAAGTTCCGTAAAGATGAAGCTCTGGATATGACCCAGGATTTAGAAAAGGTTAATTTTCAAGCGAAAAACAAACGTGCTTATATTGTGATTATGGGCATTATATTGGGTGTATTCGTAACCTTATCTTCAGTGGGTGCTGGTGCATTTGGAATCATGGCATTGGTTTTAATGTTTCCTAATTTACCCATGATCCGAATTATTGGTTCAGATGTGGTCCATGCGGTACTTTTGACTTTAGTCGCAGGTCTTGGACACATGAGTTCCGGTAATGTAGATTTACATTTACTCGGTTGGTTACTGGTCGGTTCAATTCCTGCCATTGTAGTTGGAACTTTAATCAGTTCTCGCTTGCCAGAAAAAATTATCCGTAAGATTCTCGGTATTACCCTATTCGCATTAGGCATGAATTTCATGCTTCATCCGGTAAAAGCAAAACCTGTTGAAAAACCTGCAACTACTATGATTTTAACTGCTGAAAAATCAACCAATGGTTAAACTATCTATGCGATTAATCGGTTTTTTTCACGGATTTATTGGTGTTTTGTATAGCAACTCACTGCTGAAATCGTGTTATATTCAGGCTACTAAAAATACTCTTGTATGATCAAACCAGTGACGGCAATGAATACACTACAGTCAAAACCTATTACACAATCTGACATCGATGACGTGAATGTACAAAGCATTCAGCCTCTTGTAACTCCAGCTGAATTAAAAAAAGAGTTGCCTTTGACTGAACAGGCTTATCAAACCGTCCTGAAAGGTCGTGAAACGATTCGCAATATTCTGGATGGTAAAGATAACCGTCTATTTGTAGTGATTGGTCCTTGTTCAATTCATGACACTGTGGCTGCTCATGAGTATGCTGATCGTCTCAAAGTTTTAAGCGAAAAAGTTAAAGATAGCCTATATATCGTGATGCGTGTTTATTTTGAAAAACCGCGTACCACTGTAGGCTGGAAAGGTTTAATCAATGACCCAGACATGAATGACTCTTTCAACATTGAAAAAGGTCTTCGTATTGGCCGTCAGCTTTTGGTTGAATTGAATGAAAAAGGATTGCCATGTGCCACTGAAGCGCTCGATCCAAACTCGCCACAATATTATCAAGATCTGATTTCATGGTCAGCAATTGGCGCACGTACCACCGAAAGCCAGACGCATCGTGAAATGTCTTCAGGTTTATCTTCACCTGTAGGTTTCAAAAATGGTACTGATGGCGGCCTAACCGTTGCAACCAATGCCATGCAATCGGTTAAACATGGTCACAGCTTCCTTGGTCTGAATGACCAGGGTCAGGTTTCTGTGATTCGTACCAGTGGTAACCCATACGCACACGTAGTGCTTCGTGGCGGTAACGGCAAACCGAACTACGATGCAGGTTCTGTTGCAGAAGCTGAAAATGCTTTAGCCAAAGCCAAAGTCAGCAACAAAATCATGATTGATGCCAGCCATGCCAATTCCAACAAAGACCCGTACTTGCAACCGCTGGTCTTGAAAAATATCACTGAACAGATTCAGGATGGCAATAAGTCTATTGTCGGTATTATGGTAGAAAGTCATCTTAAAGGTGGTCGCCAAGACATTCCTGAAAATCTGGATGATCTTGAATACGGCAAATCAGTGACTGATGGCTGTATCGATTGGGAAACTACAGAAAAAGCCCTACTCGACATGCACGAAGCATTGAAAGACATTTTGCCGAATCGCTAAGAGCTAAAACGCCATCTAAACAGATGGCGTTTCTACTTTAACCTTAGGAAAAATTTTATCTTATGAATGAAATTGAAAATGCACTCAGTCATATCGAAAATTTCCAGTTTATTCACGAACACCTATTCACTTCTGCTCAGCCTACAGCGGAACAGTTAAAGCTGATTAAAGAATACGGCGTGACTAGCATTGTGAATCTGGGATTATCCGATGCAGCGCAGCATTTAGATCATGAAGATAAAATTTGTCTGGATTTGGGCTTAAATTATATTCAGCTGCCCCTTTCTCCAGAAACCCCTTCAGATGATCAATGCTTACTGGCATTAGATATGCTAGATCATTTGGTACAGGAACAGATGGTGTGGGTGCACTGCGCCACCAATTACCATGTCAGCAGTTTGATGTATTTATATCGTCAATATTATATGGATATGGACATGCCCACTGCGCAAGAGCTGATGCACAGTATTTGGGAACCAAATGAAACATGGACAGGTCTCATTCATGCAGTAGCCCTACAACTTCAAGGCCGTAAAGCTACCAAAGAATTACAACAGTCGTTGATCCATCCCGATCATTTTGCCTGATGTGAAATCAGCACCGTTGCCATCGATAGAATTCCTTCCTGACGTCCGGTAAAGCCTAATTTTTCTGTAGTTGTGGCTTTAACGCTAATTTGTGTGACATGTACATCCAGAACATCTGCAATACTTTGACGCATTTCTAAATTATGTTTCGCCAATTTTGGGCGTTCACAGGCGACTGTAATATCGGCATTATTTAACACATAACCCCGGTCTAAAATCAGCTGGTAAACATGTTTCAGCAATACCCGGCTGTCTGCACCTTTAAATTTTGCATCGGTATCGGGAAAATGCTGTCCGATATCGCCCAGAGCCAAAGCCCCCAATAATGCATCACATAGTGCATGCAACACCACATCACCATCCGAATGTGCTTTTAAGCCATGCGTATGAGGAATCTTAACACCCGCCAAAGTAACAAAATCACCTTCTTCAAAGGCGTGTACATCCATTCCCTGACCAATTCGAATTTGTGCGACCACGTTAAGCATCCTTAAGAAATAAATGATTGAGATGTTGTATTCACGCTTTCTATTTCGCTATAGTTACAGCAGCGCAACATAGTGAAATTATAAGCGATCATGCTGGTGAATACCGATATTAATCTCATTAAAACATTAGGCACATTATTCAGTATTGGCTGTTTGTGCTCAACCATGGTATATGCTCAAGACATTGACTGTACACAGCCCGATACAGTCTCAATGAAAAATATTTGCGCTGACAATTTTGCAAAATCGCGAGAAAAACTCTCTAATCACTATATCACGGCTTTTTTGGTCAGCGATGCGCCGGTACATTTACTCGAAGATACACACCATTTATGGTTTAAGCGCTTACAGCAATGTAAAAGCCTGGACTGTTATAAGCAGCAATTTGAAATACGCATTGAAGATCTGAATTTTTATACTTCATTGAACCAGACTTTGACCAATCACTATTTAAAATTTGAAAATGGTCAATTTGCTCATCAACCGGTACATTTACAGGTACATCAACTGACCAAAGATAAAATTAAAATTGAGGGCGTGGCCTACCGTAACCCGAACAATAAATTAGAAACGCAAACGATTCCTTTTTTAGCCTATACCACAGCTGATCAAAAAAGCGAGATTGTGGATAACGAACACGATTGCAAATACCATTTCGATTTTAATAAGGCAATTTTATCGGTTACAACCAAACAAAAAGGCTGTGAACGGTTTGCAGGTATATACCGGCTTTATGATTGAAGATATCGGTTCTTTTGAATTTAGAAAAAAGACTCATCAATATTGATATAACAAATCAAATGATTTAAGAGCCTCTGCTGGCGCGCTATGGTTTGCCATGAGGGATTCAGATAATAATATTGCTGAACATTTAAAATTAGGCAGTGGCTTTTCTATGGGGATCGCTTGTTATCCTGTTTTTCCCATGTTATGTGGACTTTCATTAGAGGTTCTTTACAAAGCTATCTGTGTGAGAAAAGATATAAAATTTAAATCCACTCACAACTTAATCATTCTTGCAAAAGATGCACAAATAGATATTACTGATGAAGAATCTAAATTTTTAAAATTTTTTACTGAATCCATTATTTGGAATGGTAAATATCCAGTTTCATCCGATAAACAAAAACATGAATACGATAAATTAACAGAGCTTCACTATGATCTCCTATTTGATAAAATCAAAATTGGTTCTTTAGATGGCTATACGCCAAACGGTAAACTTAACTGGGAAAATTTTAATAATATTTGGCTTAAAGGTTCTTATAATTATCATTTTTAGATCTCACAGAATTTAATTAACCAAAATAGATAGAATCATAAAAAGCATGAAGTATGAACTTCATGCTTTTTTAATAACTCAAACAGGATGCTGCGAAGCGATTTGCTGACTAATCATCACCGCAGTTGCGGCAGATAAAGTCCAGCCTAAATGACCATGACCGGTATTATAAAAAACCCGTTCACGGCGACCCCGACTGACCATCGGCATCATGTTGGGCATCATCGGACGTAAACCTGCCCAAGGAACCACATCTTCAGTGGTAATATCAAAGTTCTTGTTCACCCAGTCAGTCAATGGCTGAATACGGTCAGCACGAATATCACGATTATAACCATTAAATTCGGCCGTTCCGGCAACACGCAAACGATCCGCACCTAAACGTGAGGAAACGATTTTAGCACTCTCATCCAGCAAGCTGACCCAAGGCGCATTTTTGACACTATCTTCATCATTTAGATTCAGGGTAATAGAATAGCCTTTCACTGGATAAACATTGACCCGATCACCCAGTAAATTTGCCAAGTGATAACTTCCCACGCCACCACAAACTACCACGGCATCAGCTTCCAGCGACTCCACCACAGCTGCATCTAGGTGCATATTTTCATTGCTGGCATGGTAAAGCACAGTGACACCTTTTTTATGGTGTTTTACATCCGTGACTTCCATACCAAACAGGTATTTTACTCCATACTTTTCAGAGGCTTCAGCCAAACCTTTGGTGAATTTATGGATATCGCCAGTCGCGTCTCCAGGGCAATAAAACCCGCCATAATATTCACCTTTCAAACTTGGCTCTATGTTTTTGATTTCTGCAGGAGTAACCGCCATTCTTTCCAGTCCACCCTTAGTCAGCAGGTCATTCACTTTGGTGGCGATCTCATAATCTAATTTGGTGTGGTAAAAATGCAAAATGCCGCGTTTTTCCAGATTGAACTGAATATTTTCTTTTTCAGCAACTGCAAATAAGCGCTCACGCGCTAAAAGTGCCATTTTAACGGTATCACGAGTATTGGTTTCATAATGTTTAATATTGCCCAGAAACTCCATTAACCAGCCATATTTATGCAGATCAAAAGATGGGTTGAGTAATAATGGTGCATTTTTATTGGACATCCACTTGATACCTTTCAGTACGGTGGCTTTTTGATTCCAAACCTCTGCGTTACAGGCGGAAAGTTGTCCGCCATTGGCAAATGAAGTTTCCATGGCAGGATACAAATGCTTATCCAAAACCGTGACTTTATAGCCTAAATTGGCAAGTTCGTAGGCAGTAGTAACACCAGTAATGCCTGATCCAATCACAACAATATGACACATAGCACACTCCTTGGAAATGTAGATCTACATTTCTATGCGCCCCATCTGTCATGGTTACCTGAGAGCTTCGATCATGACGCTAAAATTTTAACGCTGACCATCCCCTTCGGTGAGCATATTGGCTGAATATGCTTCTCTCCAGATTTTTGAAATTATTACAGTCCTTTTGCCTGAGAGTTTCCGGGGTCGTTGCTCCTTCGGCGTGTTCACAGAAGAACATCTCTCCTGCAATAATTTTCTTATATTAATATGAGCAATTTTTATACCATGCGCGAGCACTAAATTCATTTATTTGTTAAGCACAGTTATAGCAATATAAATAAATATTTTTTTTAATTACTTAAAATTATAACCAGTTTAATTCAATGGTATAGCTTAGGCTATTATTTTAAGGTTATGTACTGTTTTGAGTGCTTAACTTATACCACTCAGCACCGGCTTTGACATCTGTTGTAATTGCAAATCAATCAATAGTTGTCCTACATTGGCATGAAGGGGATAAGGGTCGGTATGCTGCGTTTTAGCATAGCCACACCGTGCATAATATTGAATCAGCTCTGTTCTGCTATCCAGCACCCACATTTCATAATGACTTAATGTAGGACAGCGTTCTACTGCCATTTTCTCGGCATAATTTAAAACCTGTTTTCCTATGCCCTTATTCTGCCAATGTGAATCTACACAAAACGTTCCAATTTCTACGTGATCTGCTTGGAATGTTAAGCCTATACATGCCACCAAATGTGTTTGAAAATCTTCAGTAGCTTCTGCTATAAATAGATAAAAATTCTCTTGTGCTAAGGTTTTCTGCAGTTGCTGGGCATTAATCCGATCTCCAGCAACAATATTCTGTTCACTCGTCCAGCTATTACCGCTATCTGTACGATAGGCCTGATTGATCAATGGAACAAGAGTTTCAACATCATTGGCATTTGCCAGTCTATATTTTAATGCTTTCATTTTTTCTAAAAATTTCTGTTTCAGAGAAATTACCACAAATAATAGATAATAGATAAAAAATCAGGCAATAAAAAAACCAGACTTGGTGTCTGGTTTTTTTAGTGAATCACAAAAGCTCATCATTTACTGCATTTGGGCAAAGCAGTGCTTTGTTTCTATTTATGGTTCATAGCTGACGCTATTCACCCACTGCGTTCGAGCAAAGCAGTGCTTTGCTCTTCACTTAGGCTCAATCGGAGTAAACGGCGCAACAACATCGGCATTTTGTGCACGATGACGCATGAAGTGATCCATGAGTACAATGGCAAACATCGCTTCAGCAATCGGGGTTGCACGTACGCCCACGCAAGGGTCATGGCGACCTTTGGTCAATACATCGGTATCTTCACGGTCGATATTAATGGTTTTACCTGGCGTGGTAATACTTGCAGTTGGTTTCAGTGCAATCGCAACACGAATGGTTTGACCACTTGAGATTCCGCCCAAGATACCACCGGCATGATTGGCCAGGAATCCATCTGTAGTCAATTCATCACGTGATTCATGACCAAACTGTTCAGCAACCGCAAAACCATCACCAATTTCAACGCCTTTCACCGCATTAATAGACATCATGGCATGTGCAATATCAGCATCCAGGCGGTCAAATACCGGCTCGCCCCAACCCACAGGCACGTTCTCGGCAAGAATTTCCAGCTTCGCACCACAGCTTGTACCTTGTTCACGAAGTGAAGTTACTAAAGCTTCAAAACGTGGCACGGCATCGATATCACCACAGAAAAATGGGTTGTTTGGAACTTCATTCCAGTCCAACTTTTCTGCTTTTTCCGTACCAATTTGCGTCACATGACCGCGAATCACGATGCCAAACTTTTCAGCCAGATATTTCTTGGCAATTGCACCCGCAGCTACACGCATTGCCGTTTCACGTGCACTTGAGCGGCCACCGCCACGATAGTCACGGAAACCATACTTTTGGGTATAGGTATAATCCGCATGCCCCGGACGGAAAGTTTGTGCAATATTGCCATAGTCTTTTGATTTCTGGTCGGTATTGCGAATCAGTAAACCAATCGATGTACCGGTGGTTTTACCTTCAAATACACCGGAAATAATTTCGACTTCATCCGGTTCTTTACGCTGGGTCGCGAATTTAGAAGTGCCCGGTTTGCGGCGGTCTAAATCTTTTTGTAAATCTGCTTCAGTCAATTCGATCCCTGGCGGTACCCCATCGACAATTGCCATCAGGCCAACGCCATGAGATTCACCGCAAGTCGTTACACGGAACAGTTGTCCAATACTATTACCTGCCATGTTGACAACTCCTTATGCTTGAACAGATTTTTCAAATAAATCACGGTATTTACGGCACTGCTCTGCTGTCAAAGCAAAAATGCCTGAACCACCGTTCTGGAAGCTTAACCAATGGAAATCCACAGTATTAAAGTTCTGTTTCATCGCCCATTCAGAATTACCCACTTCAATCACAATCAAACCATCTTCAGTCAAGTAATCCGCAGCTTGCGCCAACATTTTACGCACCAGATCCAAACCATCTTGGCCGGCAGCAAGTGCAAGCTCAGGTTCATGCAAGAATTCCGCAGGTAAATCCGCCATATCTTCCGCATCGACATAAGGAGGATTGGACACGATTAAATCATATTGATTTTCAGCAGGAATTTTTGCGAATAAATCTGATTCCATCAACGCAACCTGATATTGCATATTGTGATGTTCAGCATTAATAGAGGCCACTTCTAAAGCTTCTTTAGAAATATCTGTGGCATCCACTTCAGATTCAGGGAATGCATAAGCCAAAGCAATTGCGATACAGCCTGAACCGGTACACATATCTAAAATACGACGCGGAGTTTGTGGCTGATCATTTTCAGGCAAATTGTTTAAAGCTTCACGCATCTGGCCATGTTCATCTAGGCAGTAAGGTGCAAAGCGTTGATTGATCAATTCTGCAATTGGTGAACGTGGAATCAGTACACGTTCATCAACATAAAACGGTTTACCACAGAAATACGCCAGATTTAATAAATAAGAGGTTGGCACTTTTTCATTGATACGACGTTCCAGCAAGCTGATAAATTCTGCTTTTTCGCTTGGCAGTAATTTCGCATCTAAAATTTCAGGGTTGGCATTCCAGTCCAATGCCAGTGTTTGCAGAACTAAGGCCGAGCTTTCAGCAAAAAAATCTTCTGTACCTTGACCTAAGTGTGCATCGTATTGACGTAGAGCTGAAACACCAAAACGGATAAAATCGCGAATTGTGCTTAGGTTTTCAGCGGCTTCCTGTAAATGTTCAGGGCTAATAGTCAGTTGATCCACTTAAGGCATCTCCAAGGTCAATTTTTAAAACGCCTTATGATACCTTGTTTTGCGGGGTTTTATAATGTTTCGACCAGATTAAAAACAAATATCTATGGCGAATTTATTTGGTCTGGTAAAAGTAAGTACGCTCCATTGTCATTTCGAGTACACACTTGGATTGTTTAACGGCCATATAGGCAGAAGTTACTTTTAAATAGCATTTTTGATCTACACGGTTAAGCCAAAGTTTATGCTGTTGCTCAATACTACTTTGATTAACCCCATTCTTATTTATATAGCCCTTATAAGCTTTATTTAAAAGTTTTTCCTGATTTTTCAGTTCTTTGTCGACACACTTTTTGACTGTTCCAATTTCACCATAAGAAGTGTTGAGACATTTATTATATTCGTCAGAATAGCCTTGAGCTAAAACTGAATTTGACCAGAAAGCAGCCAGACTCAGCATCACTGATATTGCCAATCGCATAATATTCCCCTGCCCTATAAAAGACTTAATATCAAATACTATTATTGTGTTTATGCCGTGATACTACATCAATCATGTGCAAATTCCTATAACCCGATCATTTATTCCCCCACTCAAAAAAATCATTCATATTGCATATTGAATCTGGCTAAAATATCCCCATATATTTTCAATTCTTTTTCTACAAAATATTTTTATTGTTATGAGCTATAAACACAATAATTTAATGGCGATGCGTGAAAGCTACTGGAATGATACCAATTCTGCACAGGTACAGAAGGAAAAAAAATTCTTTCAACAAACGCTACTTGAACAGGCAATTCATAGCAGCCCATCAGAAGATGATGCCAAATATCTGTTTTTTAGTTTACCAAGCATCATTATTGTTAAAGGTTATGCACTTGGTTTTCAGCATGATGCTGTTCAAGCCATGATTTTTAAACATATTCAAAACCATAAAAATCTGTTAAAGCAAAAAGGCGATATTAAAATTCAATTTCGCATGTAAGTACTGCCAACCTGGCAGCAGTATATACCTGCCAGATAAACATCTATTCAGCGTGAATATCCTCTTATCTCCAAGAGTGATCCCAAATTCATCTGAATAGCTAATTTTGTCGCGCACAATGGCACTTTTTCAGAGCAATAACTTAAATATTAAACATATTTACTCTCCATTCAGCACGTTGAACTTTTTTAATACGCGAATACACGGTAATATCCGCTACAATTAATTATTCCGCGACTTGCTGATTAAAGGATTTTGTTTAATGTCAAATCAGAACGATAAGCTTAAACAACTCAAAACCTCATCTATGGATCGACGCTTATCTATCGCTAAAGCATCATTACTCGCAGGAACGCGTTGGGCTGCATCAAGTGCAACCACCATATTTTCAAGCGAAGCAGAAAAAGAAAAAAAACGTAAAAAAGCCATGAAGGAACAAGCTGACTATCTAGTTTCTGAAATTGGTAAATTGAAAGGCTCGATTGTGAAAATTGGGCAAATGATGGCACTCTATGGCGAACATTTTTTACCTGAAGAAATTACCCAAGCTTTAAATACTTTAAACAATCAGACTGTTGCACTTGCATGGCCGGCCATCAAAAAACAACTGGAACAGCAACTCGGCTCTAAGCTGCATGATTTGACCATAGATCGTGAACCTTTGGGCACAGCCTCTTTAGCCCAGGTACACCGTGCCACACGCAACTCAGATGGTTTGGAAATTGTATTAAAAATCCAGTATCCCGGCGTCGCTGATGCGATTGATTCAGATATGAGCCTGTTTAGAAACATGCTCAAACTGACCCGTATGGTGCCGCAAACCCGTGAATTTGATCAGTGGTTTGATGAAGTTCGTGAAATGATGCATCGTGAAGTCAATTATAAGATTGAAGCCGCGACCACTCGCCGTTTTGCCGAACGTTTAAAAGATGATTCTCGTTATATCGTCCCACAAATTGTGGATGAATATTGTACCGATCAAGTACTGTGCATGACTTTTGAGCGTGGAGTACCGATCAATAGTCCGGTGATGCTGTCTCTTCCTCAAGAACGCCGCAATCAGTTAGGTGAAGCCTCGCTTGAGATTGCCGTTCGTGAGATCTTTGAATGGGGCGAAATGCAAACCGATCCAAATTTTGGCAATTATCTGGTCCGCTTGGGAGATGGCGCAGAAGCTCAAGACAAGATTGTGTTACTCGATTTTGGCGCGATTCGTCAATTCGATGAACATTTGCTGAAAGTCGCCCGTAACCTGATTAAAGCCGGTTATGATCACAATATCGATGAAATGGTTCATGCCATGACCGGCTATGAATTTTTTGATTCCATCCCGCAAAGCATCAAGCCAGATATGGCAAAAGTGTTTTTATTGGCAACCGAAGCCTTTAGTACTCTTATCAATAATCCAGACTTGCCTGAAGGCGTGATGGATGACAATCAGCGCTATGACTGGAAAAAAAGCCAGTTACATAGCCGGGTTATGCAACGTGCTTCCAAATCGATGGCATCACGTTATTTCAGTGTTCCACCGAAAGAATTTATGTTTATTAGTCGTAAATTCATTGGTGCTTATACTTTCATGACCGTGATTGATGCAAAAACCAATGTGCGAAAAATGGTGGCAAAGTTTTTATAATATATTCTGACTAGAATGCGTTTATGTCATTCTAGTCAATTCTCACTTTTTAATCTGTGCTTTCAATTTTAAAAAATAAATAATATTCAAATATTTAATTAAATTTAAAATTAATTTCTACCATTTATCCAAGTCAATTTTAATTGTCAGCGATGACATAGTCATTTTCATATTCGCATGTCAGCATAAAAATATAAAGAATCGAAAATCGATGGACGAAAAAAATGACCAATATGGTAAACAAGGCTCAAGGACTTGGGCTATCACTCATTACTAGAATTGCGGGTAGCAATGTACTTGACCAATTCAAACTGCGTAAATTTCTGGAAAAATCTCTCTATCAAAGTTCAAAAATGGGTTTTAAAACATTAAGCAAAACCCAAAAAGTCTTTAAAGCCAATTCCGGTGTCAGTAAGCAACGTTTACCTAATCAGCAGAAATCGCTATTTAATTTGAGCCTGACCGAAGAACAGCAAATGAGCTGTGATGCCATGGATCAATTTGCATCAGAAGTGCTTTATCCACTTGCAGCTGAAGCAGACAATAACGAACAATTTCCTGCAACGCTTTGGCAACATTCTGCTGACTTAGGTCTTAACTATTACGCACTTCCTGAAGCATTCGGTGGTGTAGCCGCTGAAAAGAATATCTTAAGCAATATTTTGATCGCTGAACATTTGGCCAAAGGTGATTTCAGTTTAACAGCAGGACTTCTTTCAACCTTTAGTGTCATTAATGCCATTACCCAATGGGGTTCTGAACAAGTTCAGTCTACCTATTTGCCAAGCTTCGCAGATGATTCAGAGATACAAGCTACCTTTGCCATCCAAGAAGCCACGCCCGCCTTTAATCCCCTGCAATTAAAAACCAAAGCCAGTTCAGTCAATGGAAAATACTGTATTAATGGCGAAAAAACTCTGGTGATTTTGGGTGAAACTGCCGATTTATTTCTGGTTAATGCTGAACTCAATGGCTCAGCAGAAGTGTTTATTGTTAAACGTGATAGCAGTATTACTGCTCAAAAAAGTACGGCCATGGGTTTAAAAGCAACCGAAACGGTTACTTTAAAATTCAACAATACCCCTGCTGAACTGTTGGGCGATGATGACTTTGATTATCTGGCATTTTTAGACTTAGGTAACTTGATGTGGTGTGCTATGGCGGTCGGCACTTGTGAGGCAGTCAAAGCTTACTGCATTCAATATGCCAATGAACGTACTGCATTTGGTGAACCTATTTCCCATCGTCAAAGTATTGCCTTCATGATTGCAGATATGGCGATTGAGATTGATGCCATGCGCATGCTGGTTTTAAATGCTGCCAGTCTGGCAGAAGCAGGAAAACCCTTTCATCGTGAGGCCTATTTAGCACGTCTGCTCTGTGCAGAAAAATCCATGAAAATTGGTACCGATGGCGTACAGATTCTAGGTGGTCATGGATTTACCAAGGAACATCCTGTTGAGCTCTGGTATCGCGATTTACGTGCCACAGCAATTTTACATTCAGGCTTACATGCTTAATCTGTCAAATCAGGAATTATAAAAAATGAATTTACAAAATCCTAAAAAATTTAAGATGTTGATAGATCAGGCTAATGAATCAGCTTTAAATGTACTTCGCCCGATTTCACGTAAGTATGACAAAGCTGAACACAGCTATCCTAAGGAACTCGACATGTTCGCTTCACTCATTGATGGGATGAATGATGGCGGTGAAGGGATTAATGCAGGTGCTGCGGTTGGCAAACGTGGCAACACAGAGACAGGCAATAAAAATGGCGTCAACATGTCCACCGTACTCGGCGTGATCGAGATGTGCTATGGAGATACCGGCTTATTGCTCAGTATGCCGCGCCAAGGCTTGGGGAATTCTGCCATTGCTGCTGTCGCCAATGATGAACAGCTGGAGTGCTTTAAAGACACATGGGCGGCCATGGCCATTACGGAACCCGGCTGTGGTTCAGACTCTGCCGCTATTCGAACTACAGCGACAAAAGACGGTGACCATTACATCTTAAATGGTGAAAAAATTTTCGTAACCTCGGGTGAGCGTGCCGATGCTGTAGTGGTCTGGGCAACATTAGATAAAAAACTCGGCCGTGCAGCGATAAAGTCGTTTGTTGTTCCTAAAGGAACACCAGGAATGAAAGTGGAGCGTCTGGAACACAAACTGGGGATCAAAGCATCCGATACTGCTGTCATTAGCTTTATCGACTGCCGTGTTCCTGCCGAAAATCTGTTGGGACATGCTGAAATTGATGTGGCCAAAGGTTTTGCTGGAGTCATGGAAACTTTTGACAATACCCGTCCTTTGGTGGCAGCCATGGCAGTAGGATGTGCTAAAGCATCATTGGAAAGAATTAAGGAAATTTTCAAAGATCAGTTAGATGAAAATTACCAGACACCCTATTTGCAGACCTCGCATATTGCAGCGCAGATTTACCGTATGGAGGCAGAATGGGAAGCGGCACGTTTACTTACCATGAAAGCTGCCTGGATGGCAGATAATAAAAAGCCGAACTCACGTGAAGCTTCTATTTCTAAAGCCAAAGCCGGTCGCATCTGTAATGAAATTACTTTGAAATGCGTAGAGCTTGCAGCCAGCGTAGGTTATAACGAAGATGAATTGTTGGAAAAATGGGCACGCGACTCAAAAATTCTTGATATTTTTGAAGGGACTCAACAAATTCAACAACTGATTATCGCACGACGTGAATTAGGTAAGAATTCAAGTGAATTAAAATAGGTTTTAAGCATTTTTAATACATAAACACCTTACAAGAGATGGATTTTTTGTTATAAGAATCGATCTCTTTTTTAATTAATTCATTTTAACTTTATGTACCAAATTAGGCCTATTCAAGCTCAAGACAATGCTGAAATTGCAGCGATCATCCGCGAAGTTTCCAAAGAATTTGGACTTGCTCCTGAATCAGGTTTTGCTGTGGCTGATCCAATTTTGGATCATTTATATACAGTTTATGATCAACCGAATGCAAAGTATTGGGTAATAGAAAATCAACAAGGTAGAATTGTGGGTGGTGGTGGTTTATCAACGTTAAAAGGTGATCCAACAATTTTAGAAATTCAAAAAATGTATTTTTTACCTGAAGTTCGAGGCTTAGGCTTTGCCACACAACTTTTAGAAAATGCCTTTCAGTTTACACTCCTGCAAGGTTTTAAGTCTTGTTACCTGGAAACCACCAAGGAACTTTGGCAAGCGGTAAAACTCTATGAAAAATTAGGTTTTCAATATTTAGATCAACCTAAGGGTAACACTGGACATAGCCACGCCTGTGAAATCTGGATGGAAAAGCGACTGTAATGAATCATATTTTATGTATTTTTTCTGTCAGAGACCCTATTCATTTAACTCATTAGAGTTGCTATGACTTAATATAAATGCCGTGGTGTCTACTTTTACTTACATTGAAAGTATTCATTAACCTCTACAGCATACCCAGTTATCAATTTATGCTAAAAGCATCAGGAAACAGGAAGTTTCCATAATAAAAAGAATAAACGATGTAAGCAGGAAGCAAAAACTAAGACAAAAGTCATTCACAGTCACTAAATAAAATAAGCCTCATCCAGATATGGGGCTTATTTTTGTCGGCATTCTTTCAAACCTTAACAAGAATAAGCTAAAAATTGTACAGCTTCATTTAGGCACTTTGTTAATGTCAAAGTTTAATATGTGATTTAGGATCATTAACATGACTAAAAAAGCACTATTTATTACTTCCAATATCGGTGTTGAACAAGATGAACTGATCAAACCTCTTGAATTTCTACAATCCAAAGGCATTGAAGTCATTCATGCGGCAGAAGAACAAAAGGAAGTACAAACAGTTAAGCATGGTAATGAACCTGCGGCTTCTTATATTCCTCAAACCAGCTTGGTTAAAGTATCAGCTGAAGATTATGATATTTTGGTAATTCCTGGAGGAACCGTAAATGCTGATATTCTTCGATTAAATGAAGACGCACATAAAATCATTCAATACTTCACTGACAATCACAAGCCGGTTGCAGCTATTTGCCATGGACCTTGGGTGTTAGTCAATGCACAGCGGATTAAAGATAAAAATTTAACCTCTTATAAAAGCATCAAGTTAGATCTGGAAAATGCGGGTGCCAACTGGTTAGATGAAGAAGTACATCGTTGCAATACCAATAATTGGCCTTTGATCACCTCACGATGTCCAGACGATATTCCTGCATTCAACCAAGCAATTTTGCAGGAACTAGATCATTAAAATATCTTTTAATAAATGTCTTTTAATAAATATGTTTAAATGAAAAGTCCCATTAAAATAATGGGACAATAGATTCAGAGTTTAAGCAATTGAATTATTTTAATATAAATTAAGATTCTGAAAATAACCATAAAATTTCTCTAATTCAGCAAAATTTCAGCTCTTGACTCTCGTTATTCCGCCTAATAGCATAGCTGCAATAAAATTTTACTTTGGGTTTTGAACTTTGTTTTTTACACAGCATCTCTCATATTTATCATCTAAAAATTCAAACCATCATTTATATGCATTTAAATCTGTAGCTATCATTATGACTACTTTAGCTTTTGCTGGATGTTCATCTAGCCACTCAGTTACTAAACGATCTGCAAAATTATCAACAGGTATTCAAAAAGCCTATTCAGTGGCACCGGATACTGCAAACCGTATTTCGCCGATGATTATTCAAAGTGCTGACAAATACAATGTGGATCCAATCTTATTGGCTGCTATGATTCGACAAGAATCTAGCTATAAAAACTCTGTGATTTCGCCCGCTGGGGCGGTCGGATTGACACAAGTCATTCCACGTTATTGGCAACAGACTTGTCCAGGTAATCTGATTGAAGAAAATAATAATATCAATTGCGGGACTTATATTTTAGCCACATACAACAGCAAAGCGGGAAGTTGGCCAAAAGCTTTAGCCTATTACAATGTAGGTCCTGCGGGTTATAACTCCAGCCACAAGATGAAAAAACAAGGTAAAAAGTATGCAGAGCAAGTTAAGCAACATCATGAAACACTAAAAGGTGCCTTATAAATTTAACTTAAAATCTCCTCTCTATTGACAGATCATAGGAGATTTTTTATTTGTCAGACTTTTAATAAAGCCCGAAAACCACGAGCAGCATAATATGATTCAGCTCCATTATGATAGATGAAAACTCGACCATAACGCTTATCACCAAATAAAGCCCCGCCCTTTTTACGGATATTTTCTGGGGTGAATAACCAGCTTGAAGTTTTCATATCAATTGAATCTATTGCCTGAAGCTCATAATAATCATGCTCTGTTAACAATTCGACACCCATGTGTGAAATCATGTCTAGCACAGAGTTCTCAGGCTTATTGGCTTTTCTAGAATCTAATGCTTCTCGATCATAACAACAACTTCTTCGACCAGCTGGACTCTCTACACTACAATCCATAAAAATATAATGATCAGAGATATGATCATGCATTACCACATCGGGTTCACCACTTGTTCGCTCCATTTCATGAAGTGACCATACTTTATCAGGGCTTGCTTTCAGTTTGATTTGAATTTTCAACCATTGCATAGCTTTATGCCTCTCCATATTTTGTTCAAATCTTTCTTTTAAAATATTTAAAAAATTTGCAGATTGTTGTTCATTTAATAATTTGTCTTTTGGCTTATCTTCTTTTATTTTAAACCTCTTCTATTTTTTATTTTAAAATATTGTGCATTATTTCTTTCATCAATAACAAGTTTCAAAATAATAAGAAATTGTACCTATAAGGTATTTTTTGCTTTTTT
>NZ_JBBEUE010000022.1:0-54365 GCF_037402435.1 Acinetobacter sp. NS-4
AGCTGCTGTTGAAGCAGCTGCGTCACAAGGCGATGCTGGCATCTCTAAATTCGTTTCAGAAGAAATCGTTAAATCTGAACGTCCAGAATTAACTGCTGCACGCATCGTTGTTTCTGGTGGTCGTGGTGTGGGTTCAGGTGAAAACTATCACAAAATCCTGGATCCATTAGCGGATAAACTTGGCGCTGCGCAAGGTGCTTCACGTGCTGCAGTTGACGCTGGCTTTGTTCCTAACGACATGCAAGTGGGTCAAACGGGTAAAATCGTTGCGCCTGAGCTATACATCGCTGTAGGTATTTCTGGTGCGATTCAGCATTTGGCAGGTATGAAAGAGTCTAAAGTGATCGTTGCGATCAACAAAGATGAAGAAGCGCCAATCAATGCAGTTGCTGACTACTGGTTAGTGGGTGACTTGAACACTGTAGTTCCGGAATTGGTGTCTCATATTTAAAGATATTTGATGACTTAAATTAAAAAGCCAGTCTGTATAAACAGACTGGCTTTTTAATGGGTTACTATTAATTCAAGTGAGCTAAATAAATGTATATAGACTGAGGTAAGTCAAATCAAATCTTAGTCTAGAGTGATCTCAAAGGAATGACATCGCGGAATTAAAAAAAAGCCTTTTTAAAGCGCATTTAACGCATCTTCAATATTTTGAACCATGTAAATCAGACGTGGCCCAATTTCATTTTCAAGCTTTTCTTGATTGACCAAATAGCTTGGTGCGCCGCAGTTAAAGACCAGTAAACCATGAATTGGATGCACCATAGGTACAGCAACAGAATTGACTTCTTTGTGCCATTCACTCAAGGAAAGGCAATAACCATAGTTTCGATAATCGTGAAATGAACGTTCTAGCCCCCGCCTCATCATTGGCCATTCATCTTGATGGCGTTTTGATAAGGCTTCCATAATGAAATTGCGTTCGTTTTCAGGCAGTGCAGCCAAACACGCGCGGCCCATTGCAGTATTGTGTAAAGGGATTGTTGAACCAATCGGGCGACGCATGGTTAAATTTGACTCAGCTTGTACCACGTCTAAATACAGCATATTTAAACGGTCGCGCGTTGCCATCGCTACTGGTGCTTGAGCATATTTCGCCATTTCTTCCATATAAGGACGGGCATGTATACGCGCAGAGATATTTGATAAAGATGCATAGCCCAGTGCCAAAACACCTGTATCTAATGTGTATTTTGTTGAATTCGGTAATTGTTTTAAGTAACCAAGGGAAACCAGTGTATTGGTAATCCGTGCAATCGTAGGCTTTGGTAAGCCTGTTAATTGTGAGAGTTCTTGATTACCTAGAATTTGAGTGGTTGCGGTAAAACAGCGCAGAATTTCTAAGCCGCGTGCAAGAGATGCAATAAATTGGGGATTATTTTCACGATGGATATGTGAAATTGGATCAAGGCGAATTTCATCTAAATTTATTTTTTTTTCTAGTTGCTCAGGAGCAATCTCATCTTGATGATTCATAGTGTTCCATTCGTTAGTCAAACAATATATAACATATAATATCAACAAATTTCGCTATACAAAACTTTTTAAAGATTTGACTTGAAGATATCTGTATAGCGAACTTTATTATTTAGACCAATGCTTATTTTTAAAATGCATTTAATTCAGCTGGGTATTTTCAATAACCATGGCTAAACCTTGTCCAACCCCAATGCACAAGCTGATGACAGCATATTTTTTGCTGCGGCGTTTTAATTCACGCGCTGCAGTCAAGGCAAGACGTGCACCCGAGCAGCCCAATGGATGACCAATCGCAATTGCACCGCCATTTGGATTTACCCGCGGATCATCAAACTCGATATTTAAGCCTTTGAGGCAAGATAAAACTTGCGGTGCAAAGGCCTCATTAATTTCAATAATATCCATGTCGTCTAAGCTGAGATTGGCACGTTTTAAAGCTTTATTGATTGCTTCAATAGGGCCTGCACCCATGATGCGCGGTTCGATCCCGGAAGATGCAGAGGCTAAAATTTTAGCCAGAGGGCGAATACCGTATTTTTCTTCGATACTTTCATTACCAATCAGTAAAGCTGCGGCACCATCATTCACTCCAGAGGCATTTCCAGCAGTCACAACACCATCTTCAAATAAAGGTTTTAATTTTTGTAAAGCTTCAAAGTTAGACGTAGGGCGCGGGTGTTCATCTTCATCCACAATTTTTGGCGGAGCTTTACGGCCTTGCGGCACTTCAATTGCTAAAATTTCATCTTTAAAAAAGCCGTCTTGTTTGGCTTGTCCATATTTGGCCTGTGACGCTGCTGCAAAACGATCGGATTCTTCACGGCTAATGCCATAAGCTTCTGCAACATTGTCACCGGTTTCTGGCATAGAGTCGTTGCCATATAGTTTAGTTAAAATCGGATTCGGAAAACGAGAACCAATGGTGCTATCAAACATTTTTATGTCACGGCTGTAAGCAGATTCTGCCTTGGCTAGAACAAAGGGCGCGCGTGACATACTTTCAACACCGCCGGCAATATAAAGGTTGCCTTCACCGCAGTGTATGGCACGGGCTGCATCAACCACTGCGGCTAAACCGCTGGCGCATAAGCGATTGACCGTTTGAGCTGCAACACTGACCGGCAGCTCCGCCAGCAATAAAGCATGACGAGCCACATTTCTGCAATCTTCGCCGGCTTGGTTGGTATTTCCTAAAATCACTTCTTCGATATCAGCAGCATCTACGCCCGTTTTTTGCACTAAGGATTTAATGACCAGAGCAGCCAGATTGTCAGGACGGATACTGGCAAGACTGCCTGCATGGCGGCCAATTGGGGTACGTAAACCATCGTAAATATAAGCGTTCATACTATTCTTTCCTTGAAGTTTTAATTTAAAATTTATTGTTGATGCATCAGTGATAAATTTAGTTTGCAGCGGCGCTGTAACCATGGGCTCGGGCGATAGCGCGGATCTTGGCTAATGCTAGAGATGCGTTCCAGAATCCGTAATATTTTTTCTTTGCCAATCACATCGCCCCATTCAATTGGGCCAAATGGATAGCCAAGTCCAAGCTTCACCGCAGCATTAATATCTTCAACCGTCGCGATTTTCTGCTGCGCCATATCGCATGCCAAATTGACCACCATGGCAAGCACACGCTGCGAGATAAAACCAAGACTTTCATCAATCACAATGGTTTCGCAGTCTGGCTGGCTGAATAGATCCAGCGCAGCTTCAATCATTTTCGGTTTGGTAATGAGGCTTGGCATTAAAGTGCGGCAGTGTTCAAAATTGCCCAGCATATCAATGCAGACCACCTGTTCAGGATTGACCCCTAAACGCAGCGCACTGTATGTTGCGTCATCGCCATAATTGGCAATTAAAATCAAATCATCGGCATCTGGTTGGGTATTTGGATTAATCTGAATATTTTTTTGAGCTAAATATGCAGAGAGCTTTTCAAAATCATCTTTAAATTCAGTGCTGAGCCAAACTGTTTTTAGGCCATGACAATTTGCTGAATATTTTTGAACAATCGGAATCTCTTGTTTGACTTGATCAATATATTTGTAAAATCCTTCGCTTGTTTTACGCCCTAATTTTTTACCGATCAGCATTTGCTGTGTTAATACATTTGGGCGGTAACGCGGCTCTTGAAAATACTGGTTGTAAATCGACAGCATGACAGGGTGAGAAACGTCTAAGCCAGTGAGATCAAGCAGCTCAAATGGTCCCATTTTAAAACCCAATGATTTTTTCAAAATAAGGTCAATTGCAGGAATTGAAGCAATATTTTCACTTAAAATTTTAAGCGCTTCAGTGCCATAAGCACGGCCTGCGTGATTGATAATAAAGCCAGGAGTATCTTTAGTGCGTACAGGGTGATGTCCTATATTGCGGGCAAGTTCTGAGAGCTGTTCAATAATTTGTGCATCGGTATGTAAGCCTTGAATGATTTCAACCACTTTCATTAAAGGTACAGGATTGAAGAAGTGATAGCCAACTACCCGTTCTGGGTGCTGGCATTCAGCGGCAATTTCAGTAATGGACAGGGAGGAGGTATTTGACGCCAATATACATTGCGGACTGACAATGCTCTCAAGCTGTTTCATCAGCGTTTGCTTGATCTCTAATTTTTCAATGATTGCTTCAATAATCAAATCACAGGCATGCAGATCTTGAATATTTTCGACAATATGTAAGTTTGATAAAGCTTGTTCAAGTTCAGATTGAGAAATTTTATTTTTTTCGACCAATCGGCTGAATGTCGCATTTAATTTTTCATAAGCATTTTTCGCCGCATTTGGCTGTGCATCATATAAGTAAACAGGATGATTGGCTTGAACAGCAATTTGAACAATGCCAATTCCCATGATTCCTGCGCCGATCACTCCAATGTTTTTGATTCGTCTTTCCATGTTGACCTCAATAGCGTTTAATCAATGTTGCGCTGATGTTTATTATTTGCCTTGATAGCTTGGTTTGCGTTTTTCTAAAAATGCTGCCATGCCTTCTTTTTGATCTTCAGTACTGAAGAGCAATTGGAACGCTTTACGTTCAAAGGACAGCCCAGCATGCAAAGGCACATCTTCACTGAGTAAAACCGCCTCTTTAATTTGCTCTAGGGCAATTGAAGGAAGCTTGGCGATTTGCTGCGCCATTTTATAAGCGGTATTTAAGGTCTCAGTATCCTCTGTGACTTGAGAAACTAACCCCATGGCGAAGGCTTCATCTGCAGATATAAGGCAGCCCGTCATAATCATGCGCATAGCTTGAAATTTACCGACTGCGCGGACTAAACGCTGTGTGCCGCCCGCACCAGGCATAATGCCAACTTTAATTTCCGGCTGACCAAATTGTGCATTTTGACCTGCAATAATAATGTCGGCATGCATTGCCAGTTCACAGCCACCACCCAAAGCAAAACCATTGACTGCGGCAATAATCGGTTTTGGGCAATTGGCAATGGTTTGCCAGTAGCGTTCAGTTCGGCGTAAATACATGTCCATTGAACTTGCTTCAGCAAGTTCAGTTAAGTCAGCGCCTGCAGCAAAAACATCATCACCACCAGTTAAAATAATCACGCGGATATCATGATTTTCAACTTGCTGAGCAACAGCCTCAGCAAGCATTTTACGCACTTGTGTATTCAGTGCATTTTTAGCTTCAGGGCGGTTAATTTTTATTGTTGCTATTGCAGGAAGTGCATAATCAATTTGAACAACTGCATTTTGATTCATTTTTATAAAATTCCGTATAGCAAAATTAAATTTACAAAATAATTTAAGCCAAATTTGTTCATTGTTCAATCAAAATGACAATAAAAAATAAAATATCTAAAACAAAAGCAAATTTTTGTAATTATTTTTATAAATATACACAATTTTAATTGTCACCATAGGGAAATATTGATAATGTATTTCGCATAACGAAATTTAATGCCTATTTTGATAATTAAAGGAAGTCTCATCCTAAAAATGGACTAGGAGAAAAAATGATTCGTGACGAACAGATGTTAGAGCAGTTGCTATCGACGCTTCGTGATTTTGTGAAAACTGTATTAAGACCGCTAGAGCATGAAGTTGATGAAACAGATGCGATCCCTGAACATATTGTGCAGCAAATGCGTGAAATGGGGCTTTTTGGTTTAACGATTCCAGAAGAGTTTGGTGGCCTTGGTATTACCATGGAAGAAGAAGTCCGTGTAGCTTTTGAGCTTGGTCATACTTCTGCTGCATTTCGTTCTTTAATTGGGACAAATAACGGTATCGGTTCAAGCGGTATTTTGATCGACGGTACGGAAGAACAGAAACAGAAATACCTGCCGCGCTATGCAAGCGGTGAAATTATCGGTTCATTCTGCTTAACGGAACCAGATTCAGGTTCAGATGCCGCAGCATTAAAAACATCAGCTGTGAAAGATGGTGACTACTATGTGTTAAATGGAACAAAACGTTTTATCACCAATGCTCCGCGTGCGCAGACCTTTACTGTAATGGCTCGCACCAATCCTGAGATTAAAGGCGCAGCGGGCATTTCAGCCTTTCTGGTAGAAGCTGGTACCGCAGGTTTGTCACTGGGTAAAATTGATAAAAAAATGGGTCAAAAAGGCTCTTATACCTGTGATGTAATTTTTGATAATTGCCGCGTGCATAAGGATCAGCTGATTGGCGGTGTTGAAGGTGTGGGCTTTAAAACGGCGATGAAAGTCCTAGATAAAGGACGTTTGCATATTGCTGCCTATAGCGCTGGTATGGCGGAGCGAATGCTTGATGATGCTTTGAACTATGCCATTGAACGTAAGCAATTCGGCCAGCCGATTGCAAATTTCCAGCTCATTCAAGGTATGCTGGCTGACTCTAAAACTGAAATTTATGCAGCCAAATGCATGGTATTGGATGCTGCGCGCCGCCGTGATTTAGGTGAAAACATCAGTACGGAAGCATCTTGCTCGAAAATGTTTGCAACAGAAATGTGCGGCCGTGTTGCAGACCGCTGCTTACAGATTCATGGGGGTGCAGGTTATATCAGTGAGTATTCAATCGAACGCTTTTACCGTGATGTGCGTTTGTTCCGTTTATACGAAGGTACCACCCAGATTCAGCAGATTATTATTGCGCGTGACATGATCAAAGCAGCGACTGCATAACACGATAAATTGAGGAAAAACAAAATGAAAAATGCAAAGTTTAACTGGCAAGATCCGTTTTTATTAGAGCTTCAACTCACTGAAGAAGAGCGAATGATCCGTGATTCAGCACATGCCTATTCCCAAGAGCGCTTGCAGCCACGTGTACTGGAACAGTTCCGTCATGAACAAACCGATCCAAAAATTTTCCGTGAAATGGGGGAGCTTGGTTTACTAGGCCCGACCATTCCAGAGCAGTATGGCGGCGCAGGTTTAAACTACGTCAGTTATGGCTTGGTAGCGCGTGAGATTGAATATGTCGATTCGGGATACCGTTCTATGGCGAGTGTGCAAAGCTCACTGGTGATGGTGCCGATTAATGAATTTGGCTCAGAAGAGCAGAAACAGAAATACCTGCCGAAACTTGCAACAGGTGAATATATTGGTTGCTTCGGTTTAACCGAACCGGATCATGGCTCAGATCCTGGCAGTATGATTACCCGTGCAAAAAAAGTCGATGGCGGCTACCGTTTAACAGGTGCGAAAATGTGGATTACCAACAGTCCAATCGCCGATGTCTTTGTGGTTTGGGCCAAAGAAGTCTCTGCTGAGGGTAATGTTGGTGATATCCGCGGTTTTATTCTGGAGAAAGGCTGGGAAGGGTTGTCCGCTCCTGCAATTCACGGCAAGGTGGGTTTACGTGCATCCATCACGGGTGAAATTGTCATGGATAATGTGTTTGTCCCTGAAGAAAATGCCTTCCCTGAAATACGCGGATTGCGTGGTCCATTTACTTGTCTAAACAGTGCCCGTTATGGCATTGCATGGGGTGCCATGGGTGCCGCTGAATTCTGCTGGCATACCGCACACCAATACACTATGGATCGAAAGCAGTTCGGACGACCATTGGCAGCCAATCAGTTAATCCAAAAGAAACTTGCAGATATGCAGACTGAGATAGCCTTAGGTTTGCAAGCAGCACTACGTTTTGGACGTATGAAAGATGAAGGTGTTGCATCGGTAGAAGGCACCTCACTGATCAAGCGAAATAACTGTGGTAAGGCGCTTGATATTGCTCGTGTTGCTCGTGACATGATGGGGGGGAATGGTATTTCTGACGAATTTGGAGTGGCACGTCATCTTGTGAATCTTGAAGTGGTGAATACTTACGAAGGGACTCATGATGTGCATGCATTGATTCTCGGGCGAGCGCAAACGGGTATTCCAGCATTTTGTAATTGATCCGTAACGGTCACTTTTAAAAGAACACAGCAATCCACCGTTAAAATAAACAGTGGGCAGTTGAGCGTTATTTTAAAAATCTGTATTTTTTAAAGGCATTACCTTCGTTGTAATGCCTTTTTTATGCCAATAGACCAGCTTAAAGCTTTTTTATGATAAAAATATTAAATTTCACTATACGGAATATTTTAATATTTAAGTTTCATTTTTAAATTTATATGCAGAAATAAAGATGCTATTTTTTAAATTTAATGATTTAAAAATTAAACAATATCTAAATATGTAACAAAATATTTCTATTTTTGGTCTTTATTTTAAATAATAAATATAAATAACAATAAGATATGTTTTTTTAGATTAATTTAGAAAAATTTCGTATAGCAAAATATTATAATCAATAATTGAAATTAATTTTCTTTTTGTCTATGTTAGATTTATCGATTAGAAGATCATAATTCTGAATAACACGAAGAAAGGATACTGGTATGAAAGGCCTAAAGGATAAAGTCATTATTGTAACAGGCGGTGCTGGTGGTATCGGCAGTGCAACATGTAAACGCTTAGCACAGGAAGGCGCAAAAGTTGCGGTATTTGACATGAATATTGATGCTGCGCAAAAGGTAGTAACGGATATTCAAAATGCAGGCGGGAATGCACTCGCAGTGCAGTGCGACATTACCAATAAAGAAGTCGTTGATCAGGCGATTGTGCAAACAGAAGCTGAGCTTGGCCCAATCGATGGTCTCGTAAACAATGCAGGTTGGGATATCTTCAAACCATTCATTAAATCTGTTCCTGAAGAGTGGGAAAAACTGATTCAAATCAATTTAGTCGGCATGTTGAACATGCACCACGCTGTACTCCAAGGCATGGTTGAGCGTAATCAAGGACGTATCGTTAATATTGCATCAGACGCAGCGCGCGTGGGTTCATCAGGTGAAGCGGTATATGCCGCGTGTAAGGGTGGATTGCTTTCTTTCTCTAAAACTTTAGCGCGTGAGCATTCGCGCAATAACATTACGGTCAATGTAATTTGTCCAGGCCCAACAGATACAGCACTTTTAGCTGGCGTGACTGAAGGCGCATCGAATCCTGAAAAACTTCGTGAAGCATTTACACGCGCTATCCCGCTAGGCCGTTTAGGTCAGCCGGATGATCTGGCTTCATCTATCGCATTTTTCTTAAGTGATGACGCAAGCTTTATTACAGGACAAGTCCTGAGTGTCTCTGGTGGTTTAACCATGAATGGTTAAGTGACTTGCAACGCGCAGAGTTAAGTAATGAGCGATGGACTCTACTGAATTTGCAAGTCCTAAAAATATATGAAGTAAAAAGTTAAAAGTAGTTTTCAAGGAAAGGAAAAGATCATGAATTTTGAAGATATTTTATACGAAGTAAAAAATGGCGTGGCATGGATCACCATTAATCGCCCAGAAAAAATGAATGCTTTTCGTGGACAAACCTGTGACGAAATTATCCGCGCATTAAACAAAGCAGGCTACGACCGTGAAATCGGCGCAATTGTACTGACGGGTGCGGGTGAGAAAGCCTTCTGTACCGGAGGAGATCAATCTGCACATGACGGAAACTATGATGGTCGCGGTACGATTGGTTTGCCAATGGAAGAGCTGCATACCGCTATTCGCGATGTGCCTAAACCAGTGATTGCCCGTGTACAAGGCTATGCAATTGGCGGTGGTAACGTTTTAGCTACCATTTGTGATTTAACCATTTGTTCTGAAAATGCAATTTTCGGTCAAGTGGGTCCAAAAATGGGTTCAGTAGATCCGGGCTTTGGTACAGCGTATTTAGCGCGTGTGGTTGGTGAGAAGAAAGCACGTGAAATTTGGTATTTATGCCGCCGCTATAAAGGTCAAGAAGCTGTCGACATTGGTTTAGCCAATAAATGTGTACCTGCAGATCAATTAGACGCAGAAGTACAAGCTTGGGCAGAAGAAATTTGTGAACGTAGCCCAACGGCAATTGCCATTGCTAAACGCAGCTTCAACATGGATACCGCACATCAAGCAGGCATTGCAGGCATGGGCATGTACGCTTTGAAGCTTTATTACGATACAGAAGAGTCGCGTGAAGGTGTCAATGCGCTAAAAGAAAAACGCAAACCTGAATTCCGTAAATTTTTTAAGTAAGGAGAAACAAGCCATGAGTAAAAATCCTTACATCACTGAAGATTTAGAGTTCTTAGCAGAAACTGCTGAAAAATTTGCGCAAAAGTATATTGCTCCAGGTTTTTTAGAACGTGATCAAAGCCGAATTTTTGACCGTGATTTAGTCAAAAAAATGGGGGAAATGGGCTTCATCGCACCTGAATTGCCTGAACAATATGGCGGACAAGGCATGGGGCGATTGGCAGCTGGCGTGATTCATGAAGCCGTTGCAAAAGCCGATTTAAGCTTTTCTTATATCAATTTATTAGCATCACTGAATGGTCAAATTTTGGCGGAACATGGCGATCCAGAAGTAGTAGAGCCATGGCTGCGCAAGTTAACTGCTGGTGAAGCGATTTTTTCCATTGGATTAACCGAGCCGCGCGGCGGTTCAGATGCAGGCAGCCTGCGTCTTAAAATTGAACGTGATGGCGACGAATACGTGCTCAATGGTGAAAAGACCTCAATTTCTGCTGCCGACCAAGCTGATGCATCGGTCATTTTTGGACGTACGGGTACGATTGAATCAGGCGCACATGGCGTGACGGCCGTTTTAGTGCCGATGGATTTACCGGGCATCACCACGACCCGTTTCGATTGTCATGGTCAGCGTGCAATTGGCCGTGGTTCAATTTTCTTTGACAATGTGCGGGTTCCGGTTAATCACCGCTTAGGTGAAGAGAATAAGGGCTTCGTTCAAGTGATGCAGGGCTTTGACTTTTCCCGTGCATTGATTGGTTTGCAAGTACTGGCTGTAGCACGTGTGTCTTTGGATGAGGCTTGGCAATATGCTGCGCAGCGAGAAGCTTTTGGTAAACCATTGACAGCATTCCAAGGTGTTTCACATCCATTAGCGGACTATGAAACTCAAGTCGAGGCAGCCCGTTTATTATGTTTACAAACTTTATGGTTGAAAGATAATCACTTGCCGCATACCGCAGAAGCAGGCATGTGCAAATGGTGGGGTCCGAAATTGGCTTACGATGTTGTGCACCAATGCTTGCTAACTTTCGGTCATGCAGGTTATGACCGTGGTGTGATGGAACAGCGTATGCGTGATGTACTTGGTTTTCAAATTGGCGATGGCACTGCGCAAATTATGAAAACGATTATTGCCAGACATAAAGCGGGACGTAAGGCAGTGCCAGCGTAAACAAACGTGAAGCAGTTTTATATGTCTATTACCTGAATTTACTTTTGGGTAATAGGCACATATTGAAATGAAATAAGAAAAGCAGCTGTGCGCTGGCAATTAAGCGGTTTGAAATAAAACGGTTGGATAATTATAAATTGGAGTTATGGAATGGATTTCGATGCGGTTCTTTTACCCCCTCGCAGGGAAAAAATGATTCAAGAAGGCTACTGGCTGAATAAAACTATCCTGCAATCCTTAAATGAAGCAGTGCACCAGTATCCGGATAAAATTGGCTTAGTGAGCTATAAGACAGAAGATCAGTCGGAAACCAGCTTTACTTACCGTGAAATGCTGCATACAGCAAATCGAATGGCTTTGGGTTTAAAGCGTCTGGGGGTGCAAAAACAAGATATCGTTTCTTGCCAATTGCCCAACTGGTGGGAATTCACATTGCTTTATATTGCTTGTCGACGCATTGGTGCAGTGTTGAATCCACTCATGCCGATTTTCAGAGAACGCGAACTTTCTTTTATGTTAAAACATACGGAAAGTAAAGTTTTTGTCGTACCGAAAATCTTCCGTAAATTTGACTATGAAAAACAGGCGAATCAGCTTAAAAGCAACATTCCAAGTATTGAGCATGTTGTTGTCATCGGCGGTGAGGGAGAAAACAGTTTTGAAAAATTGTTGCTTAATCATGGCTTAGACAGTGATCCGCAGATTCTAAACACATTGAATGATGTCACTATTACGGCAGATGATATTGCACAGCTGGTCTTTACCTCGGGAACCACGGGTGAACCCAAAGGTGTAATGCATACCGCAAATACCTTATTTTCCAATATTGTACCTTATGCTAAACGCCTGCATTTAAATAAAGATGATGTGATCTTCATGGGTTCGCCAATGGCACATCAAACGGGCTTTATGTATGGCCTAATTATGCCTGTATTGCTCAAAGCCAAAGCTGTATTGCAAGATGTATGGGACGTTAATACCGCAATTGATCTGATTCATAAGCATCAAGTGTCATTTACCATGGCATCTACACCATTTTTAAATGATTTATCTGAGGCTGTTTTGGATAGCCATCAATCCTTAGATAGTTTGAAATTATTCTTGTGTGCAGGTGCGCCAATTCCAAGTACTTTGGTGCAAAAAGCGCGTCAGAATATGGGGGTTAAAGTGATTTCGGCCTGGGGAATGACCGAGTGCGGCGCAGTGACCATGACGCGCCCTGAAGATGATGACGAGCGTTCATTTAATACCGATGGACTGCCATTGCCTGGTGTTGAAGTGAAAATTGTCGGTGATGATGGTAAAACTTTATCCCCGATGCAATCGGGCACACTGATGATCCGTTGCTGTTCGAATTTTGGCGGATATTTAAAACGTCCACAATTAAATGAAACTGATGCCGAAGATTGGTTTGATACTGGGGATATCGCTTATCAAGATGAACAAGGCTATATCCGCATTGCGGGACGTAAAAAAGATGTGATTATCCGTGGCGGGGAGAATATTCCAGTTGCAGAAATTGAATCTCTTATTTACCTACATCCTGAGATTGCGACAGTCGCTTTAGTACCGTATCCAGATGAGCGTATGGGGGAAAAAGCCTGTGCAGTAGTCAAACTGAAAAATCCAGAACATGAGCTGACGCTGCCATCACTATTGGAATTTTTGAAAACGCATCAACTGGCTAATCAATATTTACCAGAACGGCTAGAAATTTGGGATGAACTTCCAATGACGCCATCGGGCAAAATTCAAAAATTCAAAATTCGTGAATTATTAAAGAATTAACAAATACAGAGACGTATTTTACCAACCAAAATCTGAACAAATCTATTCGATAAATATTATTTTTTATATTTATCAATAGTTTTTTTCGGTCTGTAAAAAATGTGAGTATCCAAAATTAAACATTTGGGGAATAAAAGGACTTTAACAATGAAAAAAAATGTACAGCTTTTTGCTAAAAGCACTCTGACCTTATCCATATTGGTTTTTACGTCATTGGCTCATGCAAAGGTCAGTTTGGAACAGCAAGTTACACAATTGCAGCAGCAAGTCCAAGCCCTGCAGGAATTGGTGCAACAACAGCAAAAAGCCAATGATCAAAAGTTCAATGAACAGAAAATGGCAGCTGCACCTGTATGGGTTGAAAGTGCTGCACCACAAAAATCACCAGCACCTATTTTAAAGCATACGACAAAGGGCGGTGCTGAATTTGAACTATACGGCAATGTGCGCGCGGACATGAGTTATCAAATGAAAGGTCCAAGCACCATGTATAACTTAATCAGTGCTGTACCGCTGGAAGGAACAGAGACTGAACGCAAAAACTCAGATAAATTTCAAAGTACTTTAAATGCCACACGTTTTGGTTTTAATTTTAAAACACCTCAACTTGGCGATCACGCAGTTGGCGGTAAGGTAGAAATGGACTTTTTTGGCGGAGCTGGGCGTGATACTTTCCGTATTCGTCATGCCTATATGACTTATGATCAATGGCTCTTGGGTCAAACATGGTCTAACTTTAATGCTGTAGAATATTTCCCTGAAACGGTAGATGCATCACTTTCTGTCGGTGGGTCATTAACCCGTGTTCCGCAAATCAAATATTCAGTTCCTGTGAACCCTCATCTGAATTTGGCATTTAGTTTGGAAGATTCGAAAGCTGAAACGGTGACACGTACAGGTACGCAGAATTTTACAACAGATCCCGATGCGAAATTAAAATTGCCATCAGCAACTGGGCGTGTGAATTATAAATTTGATAATGGTTTGGCGCTTTCTGGACGTGCTTTCATTACACAAAAAGCAACCAATCATGAAGGCAATGATGATTTCTTAGCATGGGGTATGGCATTAGGCGGAAAATATCAGGCTGCGGAAAATACCTTAATTCGTTTCGACTACAACCACATTAAAGGAGATACCAAAAACTTACTTTGGTCTAATATGGCCTATGTCTTTGATGAAAATAATAAAATGCGTGCCAATCAGTTTGATGCGATTAGCGTCGGTTTAACGCAAAAAATCACGCCTAAAATCCGCTCAACATTAGGCTTTGGCTATATGAAAGCAGATGATAATAATGCCTTTTCACAGCTGGTGCATAATGATGAAACCCAAAATTCCGAGCTGAAAGAAGGCTGGATCAATTTATTTTACAATCCAGTGAAACCAGTGAATTTTGGTCTGGAGTATATGTATGGTGAGCGTAAAACATTTAATGATAAAAAGGGTATCGATAATCGACTGAATTTCACGGCAATTTATGATTTTTAATTCATCATACCGTTCATTTGATTATCCATCTTGTTATACATTTTATGCGCTTAAAGCTTAAATAGGGTTTATAGCAGGGTGGATATTTAAATGAGTTGAAACGATTCAATAGTCAATAATAAATCCTATCAAATATATCGCGGTTTATTCCTTATGAATTTAGCTAAACAGCAAAGACACTTGATGAATATCCATAATATTCTGGAGGCTGCAGAACAGATCATTATTGAAAGTGAACATGAGCTGGTAGTTTTAGACCTGGCAAAACAAGTAGATCTGGCAAAAGGGACGGTATATAAATACTTTAAAAGTAAAAACCAGTTATATCTTGAAATATTAATAAAAAACGAAAAACGTCTGCTCGAAATTTCCATACAACACGATGGAAATATTCATAAGTTTTTATCTACGTATATGAAATACCATTTGTATGCGTCGCTTCGTACAATTAAATTTCATCATTTAGAAGAAAAAATTACCAATAAGGAAAAAAACCTCAATGCCTTGTTTCAAGAGCTATATGCGATACGGGAAAAAAGAATTGTTGAAATGAAAGACATTACAGCGGAGCATTTAAAACGGGTGGGAAGTGGATTTTCTGTGCGTGATTATTTTTCTTATATTTGGAGTATTACCTATGGGGCTGCTCTGCTGATCAGTTCAAACAATTGTAAACTATCAGTGCTGAATAAAGAGAAATTGATCAACTTTTACATTGACCAAGTCATGAATATTTAAGGTTGGAATCTAGAGATTATCTTTGGGCAAGCAGCTAGTAGGTGCTTTGATATTTGAGTAAGCTTGTTAGATATGTTTTTAATCCTAATCCTTTAACTGATTCATCCCAGAAAATGACATAAGGTTTTTTATCAGGGCATGTACATTGGTTTAAGCGATTGGTTGTAAATTTAAATGTTGTAGTTGTCATAAAAAAGGTAGTAGATAGAATCAATTTTAAGATTTTATTATCAACTCAAAATAGATTAGATTTTTATAATTCTATCTATATATCATTAAATTAAAGCAATAGAACAACGCTAATGAACGCTGATAAATATATTGAAGCAAGAACTCATAATTCTATGCCTTCGACCACATAGCATCGATTAATCTTTTATGGCGAGAGATATTCAGTCTTTTGAATACATTAAACAAGCCAGTTCCATAAAAATGCCTATTCTGATGAATCTGAATAGAACCTATGCATTATCATCAAAACGACATACTGATTAGTGCTTCTTTCTAACCTGTAATGCCCCCTATTGGAGTAATTTTAATAGTGCTTCTGCTGTCGCAGCAGAAGAAGCCGGGTTTTGTCCGGTAATCAGTAAGCCGTCTTGCTGTACATGCACCTGCCAGTCTTCAGCTTTAGAATACTGTCCTCCATTTTCCCGGAGCATGTCTTCGACCAGAAAGGGAACAATTTCGGTCAGGCCCACAGCATTTTCTTCCGTATTGCTAAAGCCTGTGACTGATTTGCCTTTTACAATAGGCTGGTCATCAGTGCTTTTTGCATAACGGAGTACGCCGGGTGCATGACACACCAAGGCCAGCGGTTTATTGGCTTGCAGGGTTTGCTCAATCAGGGAAATCGAGGTCTGATCTTCGGCCAGATCCCATAATGGACCATGACCACCCGGATAAAATATCGCATCAAAATCGGCAATAGAGATTTCACTTAGTTTCCGGGTATTCGCCAAGGCTTGCATGGCCGATGTATCCGCTTCAAAACGCCGGGTGGTTTCAGTTTGTGCATCCGCTTCGCTGCTTTTCGGATCTAGCGGTGGCTGCCCGCCTTTCGGAGAGGCCAAGGTGACTTCTGCACCGGCATCCACAAAGGTGTAGTAAGGCGCAGCCAGTTCTTCCAGCCAGAAGCCGGTTTTCTTAGTGGTCTTACCAAGCGTGTCATGTGAAGTCAAAACCATCAGAATGTTCATATTATTTTCCTGTCTTTCTTTAACGTTTATACGCATCATCGCAAGTTAATTTAGCAATTCGCTGGCATGTAGATTGTTGTGATCCGTTCATTTGCTGTATCGAGATGTTGTTATTGAAATTGATTCAAGCTGTGATTTATCAGCCCATTAATAGTCCTTGCTGAACATCGGCCTGTTTACGCAAAAAATCCCACACTAACTTAATTCTGGGCTCATGTTGTAAATCGACCAGAGTCAGCATCCAGAAAGTATGGGTAAAACTCAGCTGATCGCCCAGAACTTCTTCCAGTTCGCTTTTATCATGCACCAGAAATCGTGGCAAAATCGCCAGTCCGGCACCTGCACGCACTGCAATCTCCTGCGCCAGAATGCTGTTACTGCGAAAGCAGGCGCTGACCTGCAAGGGTAAACGTTCCAGCGAATACAGCGCAGCGCTATAAACCAGATCATCAATATAATCGACAAAGCGGTGCTGCTTGAGGTCTTCCAGTTTTTTAATTTTCGGATTTTTCTGTAAATAATGCTGACTGCCATACAGCTTTAGACAGTAATTCGACAGCCGGGTAATGATATACGGTCCGGATTTGGGCCGGTCGATGGAAATGACAATGTCGGCTTCACGATGCGAGAGTTTAATGGTTTTCGGCACTGGAATCAGGTCAATGGTCAGCAACGGATAATGCTGGGAAAACTCTGCCAAAAGACCGGCCAGAAATGCCGTGCCGAATCCTTCCGGCGCTCCGATACGGACTCGACCTTGCAAGGGGTCATGCCGCTTGTCAATCTGGATAAAGGACTGTTCCATCTGTTCTACACGCGGTACCAGCGCCAAACCTTCCGAGGTCAGCTCATAACCGCTGGCTTCGCGTTTAAACAGTTGCGTACCCAAGGTACTTTCCAGCGCCTGAATGCGCCGTGCCACGGTACTGTGTTCGACCCCAATCAAGCGGGCTGCATTGGTGAGCGTTTTAGCACGTGCCAAAACCAAAAAAAAGCGTAAATGATCCCAATCTACTTTCATCTTCTATTTAACATCCTGTTAAATTCCTGTGCATATTTGCACAACCATCGTGCATCAATTTCTATTGGTGGTCAAAGTGTTCTTTGTTAGTCTGCTGAAACAGCGTAAAAAATACGTTAAAAAAGCCAGTAAAGGCAGAGACAACGACAATAACAAACCAGCACGGAGCGACCATGAACGCTATTCATCATCCACAGCAAAGTACCGGATTCACCACGGCCAAATTATTGATTAATGGTGAATTTGTCGATTCAAAAACCAGCCATTGGCAAGATATTGTCAATCCTGCGACTCAGGAAATCTTGGGTCAGGTGCCTTTTGCCACGACTGAAGAAGTCAATGCTGCGATTGCAGCTGCACAAAATGCCTTGGCCAGCTGGCGCCAGACCCCCATTCAGGCCCGTATGCGCATTATGCTGAAACTACAGGACCTGATCCGTAATAATTTAAAAAGCATTGCCCAGGTCTTGACTGCTGAACAGGGCAAAACCCTGGCCGATGCCGAGGGTGATATCCAGCGCGGTCTGGAAGTGGTCGAGCATGCCTGTTCTATCGGTACTCTGCAAATGGGGGAGTATGTGGAAGGCGTGGCACGCGGTGTCGATACCTACACCTTGCAGCAGCCGCTGGGGGTCTGTGCGGGGATTACCCCGTTTAACTTCCCGGCGATGATTCCCCTGTGGATGTTCCCGATGGCCATTGTCTGCGGCAATACCTTTGTCTTAAAGCCTTCGGAACAAGACCCCCTGTCGACCATGATGCTGGTGGAGCTGGCGATTCAGGCGGGTGTACCGGCGGGTGTACTGAATGTGGTCCATGGTGGCAAAGAAGTAGTCGATCTGCTGTGTACCCATCGTGACATCAAAGCCATTTCTTTTGTCGGTTCAACCGCAGTCGGTACGCATGTGTATAACCTTGCAGGCCAGCATGGCAAGCGTGTGCAGTCGATGATGGGTGCCAAAAACCATGTGGTGGTGATGCCGGATGCCAATAAAGAACAGACCTTGAATGCGTTGGTGGGAGCAGCTTTTGGCGCGGCGGGTCAGCGTTGTATGGCTCTTTCAGTGGCAGTGATGGTCGGTGAAACCAAACACTGGGTCGATGAACTGGTGAATAAAACCAAAACCTTAAAGGTCAATGCCGGACATGAACCCAATACCGATGTTGGACCGGTGATTTCAACCCGTGCCAAGGCACGCGTATTGGACCTGATTAACAGCGGGGTTGAACAGGGCGCCGAACTGCTGCTGGATGGGCGTGATGTGCAGGTTCCAGGCTATGAACAAGGTAATTTTGTCGGTCCCACGATTTTTAACCATGTTACGACCGAGATGCGCATTTATAAGGAAGAAGTGTTTGGCCCGGTACTGGCGATCATGCATGTCGACACTTTAGAGCAAGCAATTGAGCTGATTAATGCCAATCCGTTCGGTAATGGCGTTGGACTGTTTACCCAGAATGGCAATACGGCGCGTACATTCCAAAACCAGATTGATATCGGTCAGGTCGGTATTAACATTCCAATTCCGGTACCTGTACCTTTCTTCAGCTTTACCGGATCACGCGGTTCAAAACTCGGCGATTTAGGTCCTTATGGCAAACAGGCAGTGCAGTTCTATACCCAGACCAAAACCATTACCAGCCGCTGGTTTGAAGATGATCAGGAAACTACTGGTGTGAATACCACCATCAGTCTGCGTTAAGGAGTATCAGCATGAAGATTGCATTTATTGGTCTAGGCAATATGGGCGGCTCGATGGCGCAGAATCTGCTCAAGTCAGGACACCAAGTGTTTGGTTACGACCTCAGTGAAACAGCACTACAGCATTTTGCATCAGCCGGTGGCATCGTCTGTGACAGTCCACAAGCCGCTGCCAAGCAGGCAGAGGTTGTGGTCAGTATGTTGCCCGCAGCCAAGCATGTTCGTGACGTCTATCTCGGTGAACACGGTATTTTGAACGTACTTCAAGCGGGCAGCCTGTGTATTGACAGTAGCACCATTGACCCGCAAACCATTCAAGAGATTGCCGCAGCAGCGCAGGCCAAACAGGTTCGCGTCTGTGATGCACCGGTATCCGGTGGAACTTTAGGGGCCAAAGACGGCACTTTAACCTTTATGGTCGGTGCCGATGATGCCACCTTTGAAGCGGTTAAACCGGTTCTCAGCTGCATGGGTAAAAATCTGGTGCATTGTGGCGCTGTGGGAACAGGACAGGTGGCCAAAATCTGTAATAACCTGATTCTGGGTATTTCCATGACTGCTGTGGCAGAAGGAATGGCGCTCGGGGCCAAACTGGGGATTGATCCACAGGCGCTGGCTGGCGTGATCAACAGCTCTACCGGACGTTGCTGGAGTTCTGAAATCTATAATCCCTGGCCAGATATCTGTGCCAATGCACCGTCTTCACGGGGGTATACCGACGGTTTTGCCGCGCAACTGATGCTGAAAGATCTGGGTCTGGCGGTTGATGCAGCGCAACAGGCCGAGCAGCCGGTAGTTCTGGGCAGCATGGTACAAAAACTCTACCAACAGCTGTGTCAGGACGGTCATGCCCATCTGGATTTCTCCAGCATCATGCATCAATACACCACAACACCTGCTTAAAAAATTAATGATCCAATGGAGCAAGGATTCGCTTCATCAACAATACCTTGTCAGTAATAACGATAAATTCAGGCTGAGGTTGAACATGTTAGATTATCAAAAAACGGTTGAAAATTTTGATTTAGATGCGGTGGCAAAGCAGTATTTGTCCGGTTCGATGCAGGCAGTGAATGCCTGTTATGAATGTTGTGACCGGCATGCCGATTCCGATGCGATTGCCTTGTACTGGTATGGCAAAGATGGCCGCAAAGAACAATACAGCTTTCGCGAGCTGAAGAAATATTCCAGTCAGTTTGCCAACTTTTTAAAGTCACAGGGCATTGGTAAAGGCGACCGCGTTTCCGGCTTATTGCCGCGCACCCCAGAGCTGATCATTACCATTTTAGCAACCTGGCGCATTGGTGCAGTGTATCAGCCTTTATTTACCGCCTTTGGCCCTAAAGCTATTGAGCATCGTATTCAGCTGGCGCAAAGCAAGCTGGTGGTGACTGATCTGGCCAATCGGGAAAAATTATCCGAGATCAGCAACTGTCCCCCGATTGTGACGGTACAGGCTGAACTTCAGGCCGAAGTCTATCCGCAGGATCTCAGCTTCTGGAGGGTGCTGAACCGGCAAGCGAAAAACTGTGAACTGGAAATGCTCGGTATCGATGAGCCATTTTTACTGATGTTTACCTCGGGCACCACCGGGCCAGCCAAACCGTTAAAAGTTCCGCTGAAAGCGCTGATTGCTTTTGCCGGCTATATGCACAATGCCATCGGTCTCACCGAGGACGACGCCTTCTGGAATATTGCCGATCCGGGCTGGGCTTATGGTTTGTACTATGCGATTACCGGACCCTTACTGCTTGGACACGCGACCCTGTTTTATGAAGGCGGTTTTAATGCCGAAAGTGTCTGCGAAATCGTCAAGGAATATGGCATCACCAATCTGGCTGGTGCACCGACCGCTTACCGCATGATGATGGCAGCAGACCCTGAACAGATGGCCCAGCTGCGCGGCAAGTTGCGCGTGGTCAGTAGTGCCGGAGAGCCGTTAAATCCTGAAGTGATCCGCTGGTTTAAAGATGTGCTGGATGTGCCGATTTATGACCATTATGGCCAGACCGAAGTCGGGATGGTGGTCTGTAACCATCATGCACTGGAACATCCGGTGCGTTCAGGTTCGGCAGGCTTTGCCAGCCCGGGTTACCGGATTGCAGTTGTCGATGAGCAGGGCCATGAATTAGCGGCTGATGTTCCGGGCATTCTGGTGGTGGATATCAGCCAGTCGCCGATGATGTGGTTTTCGGGCTATGAAGAAAGCCGCAAGTCACCTTTTGTCGGTCATTACTATTTAACCGGAGATACCGCCGAAATTCATGCTGATGGCAGTATGAGTTTTGTCGGACGCAGTGATGATGTCATTACCACTTCAGGTTATCGGGTCGGTCCGTTTGATGTGGAAAGTGCCTTGCTGGAGCATGACGCGGTGATCGAAGCGGCGGTGATAGGTGTACCCGATCCAGAGCGGACCGAAATCATTAAAGCCTTTGTGATTCTGGCCAGCCATTCTCCTGCAACTGCCGAGCTGCAACAGGAACTGGGACAGTTTGTGAAAAAGCGCTTGTCAGCCCATGCCTATCCGCGTCTGATTGAATTTGTGACTGAACTTCCGAAAACCCCGAGTGGCAAGATTCAGCGCTTTTTACTGCGCAATCAGGAAATCAACAAGCAGCAGGCCAAGACAGCATAAGCAGCCAAAGCCAGCAGATTGAATAAAAGATCAAATTAAAGAGATTGAAGGAAGAATCGATGCAATTTACGGAAGAACAACACCTGATTCAGGATATGGCCAAGAGCTTTGCCCAGGAACAGATTAAACCACATGCCGGCGAGTGGGATCAAAAAGGCATCTTTCCCAAAGATGCGTTGGCTCAAATGGGCGAGTTAGGTTTTCTGGGCATGCTGATTCCCGAGGAATGGGGCGGTTCCGGCACAGGCACATTGGCTTATGTGCTGGCACTGGAAGAAATCGCCGCAGCCGATGGTGCAACTTCTGCGATTATGAGCGTGCACAATTCGGTCGGTTGTGTACCGATTCTCAAGTTCGGAACCGAACAGCAAAAGCAGCAATTTTTAAAGCCGTTGGCCCAAGGTGAAATGATTGGTGCTTTTGCCCTGACCGAACCGCATACTGGCTCGGATGCTGCTGCAATTAAAACCCGTGCGGTCAAAGATGGCGATCACTACATCATCAATGGTGCCAAACAGTTTATTACTTCTGGAAATAATGCCGGAATGATTATTGTCTTTGCCGTCACCGATCCGACTGCGGGTAAAAAAGGCATGAGTGCTTTTCTGGTTCCGCGCGATACTCCCGGCTATGAAGTGATCCGGGTGGAAGAAAAACTGGGCCTGCATGCTTCGGATACCTGTCAGATTGCCTTAACCGATATGCGCATTCATGAAAGTTTAAGACTCGGTGCAGAAGGTGAAGGCCTGAAAATCGCCCTGGCCAATCTGGAAGGTGGACGGATTGGTATTGCCGCACAAGCGGTCGGTCTGGCGCGTGCCGCTTTAGAAGAAGCCAGCAAATATGCGCATGACCGCGTGGCCTTTGGCAAACCGATTTTTGAGCAGCAGGCGATTGCATTCAGGCTGGCCAGCATGGCCACCGAAATTGAAGCGGCACGTCAACTGGTCCATTTTGCCGCACGTAAAAAGGAAGCTGGTGAAAGCTGTTTGACTGAAGCCTCCATGGCCAAACTATTTGCTTCGGAAATGGCCGAACGTGTCTGTTCCAAAGCCTTACAGATTTTTGGTGGCTATGGTTATCTGAAAGATTTTCCGATTGAACGCATTTATCGCGATGCCCGGATTTGTCAGATTTATGAAGGCACCAGCGATATTCAGCGCTTGGTGATTGCACGTAGTTTATAACCAATTAAAAAGGATTTTTATCATGCAATGGCAAACCATTTTACTCGAACAACGTAACGGCGTCGGATTGATTACTTTAAATCGACCACAGGCATTAAATGCACTGAATAACCAGCTGATTGTCGAGGTCAATCAAGCCCTGGATCAGCTGGAAAAAGACCCGGCCATCGGCTGTATCGTGATTACCGGTTCGGAAAAAGCTTTCGCAGCAGGCGCCGATATTAAGGAAATGGCCGATTTAACTTTCCCGCAAATTTATCTGGACGATTTTTTCAGTCTGGCCGACCGGATTGCCCAGCGCCGTAAGCCTTTAATTGCCGCGGTCAGTGGCTATGCCTTGGGCGGTGGTTGCGAATTGGCGCTGATGTGCGACTTTATTTACTGTGCCGACAATGCAAAATTTGGTCTGCCTGAAGTCACCTTAGGTGTGTTGCCCGGCATTGGCGGCACCCAGCGTTTAACCCTGGCCATTGGCAAGGCCAAAGCTATGGAAATGTGTCTGACTGCACGACACATGGGAGCACAGGAAGCCGAGCAAAGCGGTCTGGTGGCACGGGTCTTTGCCAAGGAAGAACTGCTGCAACACACCCTGCAAGCGGCGGAAAAGATTGCCGAGAAATCTTTGCCGGCAGTGATGATGATTAAAGAGTCGATTAACCGGGCCTTTGAAGTGAGTCTGGCTGAAGGTCTGCGTTTTGAACGCCGGGTTTTCCATTCCATTTTTGCCGGTGCTGACCAGAAAGAAGGCATGCAGGCCTTTGTGGAAAAACGTCCAGCCCAATTTACCCATCAATAAAAATCATAATAGGAACAAAAAGAATGAGTGATGAAAATAATTTAGCGATTCGTGTCGCAGGAGGTCTGGGCATCATCAGCCTGGACCGCACCAGCCATTTAAATGCCTTAACCCTGCCGATGATTCAGGGTATTCAGGCACAACTCGATCAGTGGCGCCATGACCCGCAGGTGCAAGCTATCCTGATCAATTCCAACAGTCCGAAAGCGTTCTGTGCTGGAGGCGATATCCGTTATCTGTATGACAGCTATCAGGCCGGAAATACCCGATATCAGGATTTTTTCGCCACTGAATATGCCATGCTGAGCACATTGCGCAATTTCCCTAAACCTGTGATCGCGATGATGGATGGCTATGTACTGGGCGGAGGATTTGGATTGGCTCAGGCCTGTCATATCAAGGTCACCAGTGAAAAATCACGTTTTGCCATGCCAGAAACCGCGATTGGCTTTTTCCCTGATGTCGGTGCAACCCATTTCCTGTCTCGACTGGATGAAGTCGGCGTTTATATGGCACTGACCGGTGAGCAGATCAGCAGCAGTGATGCGCTGTATCTGGATCTGGTCGATTATCATGTGCCGAGTGAACATTTTGCTGATTTAGAAGCGGCATTGAGCGCGGCAGCTGTTTTGAACCCAGTGGAAATCCGAAAAATCATCAGTACATTTATCACCCATCCGCTAGAAAGCGAATTACAAAAACGTATCGACCCGATTAACCAGCATTTTTCCTATCCTCATCTGGACGAAATTGAACACAGTCTGGCCCATGCCAGCGATGCCCTCAATCAGGACTGGGCCAAGAAAATGCTGGCTCTCTTGCAGCAACGCCCGCTGATGGCAAAACAAGCCAGTCTGAAATTGCAGCAGACCGGTCAGAACCTGTCACTGGAAAAATGTATGCAACTGGAACGGGATTTGCAGGATATCTGGTTAGAGCAGGGCGATTTTATTGAGGGTGTACGGGCACTGATCATTGATAAAGACAAAAATCCGCAGTGGCAAACAGATGCTGCAAAATTCAAGCAAATTATGGACAGGCTATCCTAGTGCCAAACAGGACACTCAGCTTCACCGGCAAAGTGCTGCTTTTCAGCAGGTGGTTTGGCTCTTGGATGGGTGGTACGGCTTTTAATAGGTGCATGAATCTGGAGAGATTGACTATATGCTGAAAAATATTTCCCCTTACACTGCTTGATCGAAAGAGCAATGCGACGACTTGAAGAACAATTAAAACCCGGGAAAAACCAACAGTATTGCGCTATTCTGGATGAGGCACATGCCTGGGCAGGTGCATGCCGGCATGTGATGCAAAAATGAAGCATGCATTGCCGAATCCAGTACATCAAGCACAAAGTATAGGCAGCATTTCGGTCTAATGGGGGAGAGCAACATGCCGTGGATTAAACCGGTTGAATTGGTGGGTGAACAGGTCATTTTAAGACCGCTTGATTTAACCCAGGTCGAAGCACTTGTGGATGCGGTTCGCGATGGCGAACTCTGGAAGCTGTGGTATACGCGTATTCCTGCACCAGAGCAAGTGAGTGCTGAAATTCAACGACGGCTGGCATTACAACATTCGGGAAGTATGCTGCCTTTTTATATAGAAGATCGCAGCACAGGGCAGGCATTAGGCATGACCAGTTTTATGAATATTGAGCCGCTGCATCGACGTGTGGAAATTGGTTCTACCTGGTATCGGCAGTCCGTACAGCGCACACTGGTGAATACAGAGTCTAAGCAGTTACTGCTTGCGCATGCCTTTGAACAATTGAATTGTATTGCGGTGGAATTCAGAACATCTTCTTTTAATGTTCGCAGTCAGGCCGCAATTTTACGCCTGGGGGCAAAGCTGGATGGTATCTTAAGAAGTCATCAGGTGGTGGCTGGCGATATTTTAAGAGACACCTATGTGTACAGTATTCTAAAACATGAGTGGCCTGCCGTTCGCCAAAACTTAAACTGGCTGATCAGTAAACCCCGCGGGTAACAACTTCTCAAGTCCGCCATTTTTTAGCCAGCTGCCGCAACAGCAGCTGTCTGTTTAGCGTCGGGTTAAGCGCCTGTGTTATGATACATCCCTGCAGGAAGCTGGTGTAATACAGCGTTTAACCGGTTCTTATCACAAGCCAACCTCCATCGATTGGGCCTAGAAGCAATGACATGGTCTAAGCCTACTTCGGCATTCATTCGCCCTATTTCCACCTCAAGGGCGTTTAAAAATTCCAGCGAATAGCGTGAGACAACAGGATCCAGTAGCGGAATTTTGATGGACAAAAGCTAGAAACCCAAGCTTTCAGCACTTCAAGCCAATTTGATTCATCATGGTGCAGGGCAGCGAAGATTACGTTGCAATGCCTGCTTTTATGCCCAATACAGTGTGATAAAAATAAAAAATCGTAATACTAAACTGGCACATCATTTGCATTTACCTCTCTAGCATAAAGTGATCTAGGGTTCCGGCAGTTATTTGGGCAGTTATTTGCAAAAATACTGTGCCTGAGACCGAGAGTTCACGGCTTAGTTTTGATAAAAAACAGAGCTACACGGAGGGATAAAAGCCCGGGAGGTTGGAACAAAAACCTTAGAGAGGTCATGCACATGGGCGACTATCATAACAATCACACTTTATGGACTGAAATCTTGCCAGGCGGGCATCACTGGTCCGGCCGCATTCAAAAAGGCGCAATTCTGCAATTCAAGGCACTCGGTGCCAATGCCAACGTTTCCCTGTTCTGTGTCAATGCTGAGGATAAGCTGGAACGCTACAACATGCCCGACAGCCTAAAAGGGCAGCATACCGCATTTTTAAGCACCGGCCATGTGCTGTATTCAGATCTCGGCCGGGTCATGGCATCGATTGTCAAAGATGAGCATGGCTGGAATGATGCTTTATGCGCTCCAAGCACCAAAGTACAAATTGAAAAACAGTTTGGAACCAAAACCTTTCAAGATGCACGCAATGACATGTACCGCAATGGCCGTGACAGCTTGCTGTTAGAGATGACCAAATTTGGCTTATCGACTCAAGATTTAAGCGCTACGGTCAATCTGTTTTCTAAAGTTGTGCCAAATGATGCCGGTGAGCTGTCTTATGTGGCATCGGACCATACCGATCAGATCATTGAACTGCGTTTTGAAATGGACTGTCTGCTGTTCCTGTCTGCAGCACCCCATGCCTTAGATAACAGTGCTGAGTATCAACCTGCCGATATTCAATTGTCATTGTTCAAAGCCAATACTTTAGCCGAGACCGATATTTGCCGTGATTCATGCCCGCAAAATCAGCGTGCTTTCCAAAACAATAATCGTTACTACGCTCTAGGCGCTTAATTGGGGGAATCATCATGACTGCATTAGCTAATTTAGAAAATGGTTTAGAAAAATCAGTATTAAGTGAAGTCTGTCCTGCCGGTGAAGCGTGGATGGGTGAAGTCAAGAAAGGACAGTATTTCCGTATTGTTGACCTGGAGGGCAACCAGGCGGTGGATACCTTATTTATTTCAGCAAGAAATCCTGAAGAGCGTTACAGCGCAAGCGATACGCTTTCGATCAATAAACAGATTTATTTAGAAAAAGGCATCACGCTTTATAGCAATTTTGGCAATGCGATTGCAAAAATCCAGGATGATAACTGCGGCCGTCACGACACTTTAGGCGGTGCATGTTCATGTGAAAGTAACAGCGTGCGTTATGCGCATGATAAATACCCAATGCACAGCTGCCGTAATAATTTCATGATGGCGTTGTCTCAGCATCCGATTGCGAAAAAGCATGAGCTGAATGTGCGTCATATTGGTCCAAACATTAATTTCTTTATGAATGTGCCGGTGACAGCAGACGGTCATTTGAAATTTGATGATGGCATTTCAGCACCCGGTAAATATGTCGAGATTCAAGCAGAAATGGATCTGATTGTACTGATCTCAAATTGCCCGCAACTGAATAACCCCTGCAATGCCTATAACCCAACCAAAATTCAACTGATCATCCGTGAAGGTGAGGAGTAAGTCATGTTCAATAAAGTCCTCATTGCCAACCGTGGCGCGATTGCCTGCCGCGTGATCCGTACTTTAAAGAAATTGGGTATCCAGTCGGTTGCGGTGTATTCAGAAGCCGACCGTGATTCCTTGCATGTCACTTTGGCGGATGAAGCGGTGTATATCGGTGAAGCAGCGGCCAGTCAAAGCTATTTAAATGTTGAGAAAATTCTAGAAGTTGCCAAACAGACCGGTGCGCAGGCCATTCACCCGGGTTATGGTTTCCTGTCTGAAAATGCCGAATTCTGCGACCTGTGTGAATCTCAAGGCATTGCCTTTATTGGTCCAAACTCCACACAAATGCGTAAGTTTGGCCTGAAACACACCGCACGTGAACTGGCGATTCAAGCCAAGGTGCCATTACTGCCGGGCAGCCAGTTACTGGCGGATGAAGCTGAAGCGCTGAATGAGGCTGCGCGTATTGGCTATCCGGTGATGCTAAAAAGTACTGCAGGTGGCGGCGGCATCGGCATGCGTCTGGTCTGGAACGAAGCCGAGCTGAAAGATGCCTATGCAACGGTGTCTTACTTAGCCCAAGCCAACTTTAAAGATGCAGGTTTATACCTAGAGAAATTTGTACAAAACGCGCGTCATATCGAAGTGCAGATTTTTGGTGATGGCAACGGACAGGTACTTGCACTGGGTGAACGTGATTGTTCAGTACAGCGTCGTAACCAGAAAGTGATTGAAGAAACCCCGGCACCGCATATTACTGATCAACAGCGTGCCTATATCCAGAATGTCGCGATCCAGCTGATGCAGTCAGTGAATTACCGTTCGGCCGGTACGGTTGAATTCGTGATGGATACCGATACGCAGGAATTTTACTTCCTCGAAGTGAATACCCGTCTGCAAGTCGAGCACGGCGTGACGGAGCAGGTCTTTGACGTGGATCTGGTGGAATGGATGGTGACCCTGGCCAGCGGTGACTGGACCGCCCCAAGTGAGAAACTGGAAGCCAAAGGCCATTCGATTCAGGTGCGTCTGTATGCCGAAGACCCGATCAAGAACTTCCAGCCCAGTGCAGGACTTTTGACCCATGTTGAGTTTGATGCCCATGCCCGCAATGAAACCTGGGTAGAAACCGGTTCCACCGTATCCTCTTTTTACGATCCGATGATTGCCAAAATCATTGTGACTGCGGACGATCGTGAGTCTGCGATTCAGGCGGTGACCGAAACGCTGGCAAAAACGCAGGTTGCGGGGATTGAAACCAATCTGGAATATCTGCAAAACATCATCGACGGTGAGGTGTTTAAAGCCGGTACCCAAACCACACGTTTTTTAAATACCTTTGCATGGAAAACCCAAAAAATTGAAGTGCTACAAGCGGGCATCCAAACTGCGGTACAAGACGTCACAGGTCGTTTGGGCTATTGGGATGTTGGTGTACCGCCCTCAGGTGCGATTGATCCATTGTCACTCAATGTCGCCAACCAGTTACTTGGCAATGCGCCAAATACGGCCGGTCTGGAATGTACCCTGCAAGGCCCAACACTGAAATTCCATTGTGATAGCCAGATCGTACTGGCCGGTGGGGATATGCCATCGACCTTGGATGGTGTAGAGGTGCCGATGTGGCAAACGGTGAATGTAGGTAAAGGCCAGATTTTAAAATGTGGCAAAATCACTACAGGTTGCCGTACCTATATTGGCATCAAGGGCGGTTTGAATGTCCCGAAATATCTGGGTTCACAAGCGACCTTTACCTTGGGCCAGTTTGGTGGTCATGCCGGGCGTAACCTGTTAATTGGCGATATGCTGCCAATCACAGCATTTAGTTCAGATGAAGTGAAAGCACTTGCACCTGAACAAGTGCCAACATTCAGCCATGAATGGGAAATTGCGGTGATGTACGGTCCGCATGGCGCGCCGGATTTCTTTAGCAAAAATGACATTGATACCTTCTTTGCCAACAGCTTTGAGATTCACTTTAACTCCAGCCGTACCGGGATTCGTCTGATTGGTCCAAAACCGGAATGGGCACGTGAGGACGGTGGTGAAGCCGGTCTGCATCCCTCCAATATTCATGACAATGCTTATGCCATTGGTGCGATTGACTTTACTGGCGATATGCCGATTATTTTAGGCCCAGATGGACCAAGTCTGGGTGGCTTCGTCTGTCCAGCCGTAGTGATCAATTCAGAACTGTGGAAACTCGGTCAGCTGAAAGCCGGTGACAAAGTCAAGTTTGTCCCTGTCAGCTATACCCAAGCCAAAGTGCTCAATGAAAAATATCATGCGCAGTTAGAAGCGTCAGATACAAAAAATGTAGCATTTGATGAATCGTTCTACCCTGAAATCAGTACGCTGAAAAATGCCGTGCTGGATACCTTAAAAGGTCAGAATGGATTGCCGGATGTAGTGTATCGTCCTGCCGGCAATAACTATATGCTGGTGGAATATGGCGAGCTGGTGCTGGACCTGAACCTGCGTTTCCGTATCCATGCCTTGATGCAATGGGTACAGAAACAGAATATTGCTGGCATTATTGACCTGACACCGGGCATTCGTTCGCTGCAAATCCATTTTGATTCGATCCAGCTGGATCAGCTTGACCTGCTGCGCCTGTTGCAAGTCGCTGAAGCTGAACTGCCGGATGTGACAGCAATGCAAGTACCATCACGTACCGTGTATCTGCCGCTGGCCTGGGAAGATTCACAAACCCAACTGGCAACTGAGCGTTATATGCAAACCGTGCGTCCAGATGCGCCGTGGTGTCCAGACAATATCGAGTTCATTCGCCGTATTAATGGCTTAAAAGATAAACAAGCCGTGAAAGATGTGGTCTATAACGCAAGTTATCTGGTTATGGGCCTGGGCGATGTGTATTTAGGGGCACCTGTGGCAACGCCACTTGATCCGCGTCAGCGTCTGGTCACCACCAAATATAACCCGGCACGTACCTGGACACCTGAAAATGCCGTAGGTATTGGCGGTGCCTATATGTGTGTGTACGGTATGGAAGGTCCGGGGGGGTATCAGTTTGTCGGTCGTACTACGCAAATGTGGTCACGCTACCGTAAAAATGCCGACTTTGAACAAGGCAAACCTTGGTTACTGCGCTTCTTTGACCAGATCAAGTTCTATGAAGTCTCTGAAGTGGAACTCATGCAAATGCGTGAGGACTTTAAAGCGGGACGTTTAAAATTGCGTATTGAAGAAGGTGTACTCAACCTCAAAGAGTACAACGATTTCTTAACGGAAAATCAGGAATCAATTTCTGCCTTTAAGTCTGTGCAACAAGCCAACTTTGATGCAGAACGTCGTCGCTGGCATGCAGCAGGTCTTGCAGAATATGTGTCTGAAAGCCTAGATGCTGTCGATGATGGTGAAGGCGTTGAAATTCCTGATGGTGGCTGTGCAGTAGAGTCGCATATGCCGGGTTCGATCTGGAAAATTGAATGTCAGTCAGGTGATATTGTGGAAGAAGGTTCAACTTTGGCTGTAATTGAAGCGATGAAAATTGAGATTCCAATTCTTGCCCCTGAGCGTATGCGTGTGGATGCCATTACCATTGAGAAAGGGCAAACGGTGAAAACGGGGCAGGTATTGTTTACCTTGGCGCCAGTGGCTTAATTAAGTGGAAATAAAAAAGACCGTCCGTTAGGGCGGTTCTTTATTATACTAATGAAAAATATATGAATTATTCAAATCCAGACTATGAATGAAACCAATAGTGCTCTATCAAATATTACTGATGCAGGATTATTCGAAAGATTAGCATCTGATGTGCTTAGATTTGCTGAACCTGAGATTTATAAGAGTATTTCTCATCAGGGTATGAATCCGCAAGGTAAAACAATTAAAGCACCATTGGATAATGTAGGTTGGTGTTATGTCAACGGCGAAGCAAAGGTTGTTGCAGTAGCACATACAACAACATCACGTAATGATTTAGAAACCAAATGGTTGAGAGATTTAGACACAGTTACACCGAGAAAAAAAGGTAGTAAACCCACAGGAAGTGATGGTGACTTAGTAAAAGCAATTAAAGAGTTAGTTAAAATTAGGCAAGGAAATCCTGATTTAAAAGCAAGGTTAGCCTTGATGTGTAATAGTGATGAGCCTCAAGAAATACGTATAAAAGCACATCAGCTTGCTTCACAACATGATATTGAATTAGAAATATGGTCAAACTCTAGAATTTCTTCATTTTTAGATATTGATCCGAATGGTCAAACAATCCGTCATAAATATTTTGGTGTTTTGCCTACTGTTCTATCTCATGAAGAACTCTTAAGAATAGGCACTTTAAGTACTGTACATCTTAATTTTAAACAAGACTTATTCGTTGAACGTGATGACATAAAATTTCAAAATTTGAATTTAGTAATTGGAACCTCTGGTTCAGGTAAAACTACTATTTGTACGAACTTTATTCTAAAAAAGTTAGATAAAGGGCATCCGATTTTAGTATTGAGGGAAGAAAACATACAAAATTCTTTAAACTTAGATGAAGCTATTGAAAAAGAGCTACAGAGATATTCAGGTCGCTTAATTAAAGGATGTGGTAGAAAGGCTTTAGATTTATGTTCTGTGGAAAACCCTTTAATCATTTTAATTGAGGATATTAACAATATAAATAATACCGAACAACTAATTGAAAAAATTAGCTCATGGGCAAGCAATGAAAAAAGAATAAATATCTTGTGTCCTGTTTGGTATCAAAAACTAAGCATACTTTCACTCAAGCTCAAAGAAGAATTATCTAAAAACGGATTTTCATATATTTATTTAGATAATTACACAGATGAGCAAGCATTAGAGGCATTACAAAAAAGATGTAAATCAGAAAACCTAAATATTGATGAGTTGACATTAAAAAGTATTGCAAGGAACGTTGGTAATGATCCCTTGCTTTTGGCTTTAGTTGATTTTAAGGAAACTAAAAAAAATGATAAAATTATTGAAAAATTTATTTCAACAACACTAGAAAATATTGCATATGCAAAAGAAAAATTTTGTAATGATCTTGAAATAACTCTTTCAAAAAGTATTTCATATTTGGTTTTAAATAAGATTGATAAAATCAATATAAGTCAATTATCTGGATTTTTAGATCGTGAGGAAAGGTCAGATCTACGGAATATACTCGATGATGGACAAATTATAAGACTTGATGAACAAAATATTATTATCTTTCGTCATGACAAGATTAAATTTCTGCTCATGGCTCAAGCTATACAGGATTTTTTAGAAAAAGATGAATATTTAGAATTTTTGACTGATCCCTATTTCTCAGAAGCATTGGGACTATCCTGTTATTTATCCTTATTAAACATTGAAAGACTTGAATTACTTAATCAGCATAATTTTTTAATAGGAATATATGCTTACTATTATGCTATCAAAGACAATTCTGAATATATTGATACTTGCATAAAAGTTATTTCAAATTGGTTGAATAATCAAGAAAATCATAAGCTATCGAAGAGTACATTACGTTATAAATCACTTACGGTTCTAAATGAATTGGTACACACCTCAATTCTAGAATTGCTTAAACTTTATCCTAAAAAAGATCGCCATGATTTGTATTATGAATGTGGCTTTAAAAATGGAAATTTAAGTGATGGTATTCATTGGATAAGATTGTTCCCTTTTGAAATAAACTATCCGCAGATTCATTTAGTTATAAATTTCATAGTAAAAAAATATAAAAATGGCTTAAAAAATAAGTTATTTGAAATTCTTAAAGATCAAAATACTAAAGTTTCAACTCTTCATTCGCTATTTATAATCATAGGATACATTGAAGATGTAGAGTATTTAGATTCGGTAACGATTGCTATAGACAACATTAAAGATGAAGAAAAAGATTACCTTCTTGTATTTTGGGTGCTATCAAGAATCTGTGATGAAAAATCAGTATATTTACTAGATTCAGTTTTAAACTATTGGAATAACTTATCAGAAGAGCAAGATCAGTATCAGAGATCACCTAAAAATTCATTCACAATGTACTCTTTGGACTTTAAATTTAAAAATTATTTACCAACAGAGTCTACTATCCATTATTTACTAAATTGGGCTCAGACGAGTGGTTTAAAAAATTATATTTTGTATTTATTGAGATTAGTTGATCATCCTGATGTATTAGAAGCCCAAGTTAAAAAATTAGCAGATTGGGATAGAAGAGGATTTCATACATGGGGACAGATAGCTGACGATGTGAGTCGTGCTTTTAAAGAAGGTCAATTATTATCTAAGCCTTCAAAGGATAGACTTAAAGAAATATTTATAAATAATCAAAATGATTCTTGTGCTCGTAAACATGCTTTAGCTATATGGATTAGCAGTCCTAGTGAGGGGGATCTACCTATACTTCAAACCATTTTAAGTGAAGATGAAATATATGATAGAGTTTTAATGGCAAAAGCAAAATATAGGGATTTGAGCATAGTCGATCAGTTAATAGATAAAATTAAAAATGATGATTCCACATATTGGTGGCAAGCAACTCGCTATATGTGGCATGACAAATTTGAACAAATCTTTGAAGATCATATGTTGACCATCAATGATGATAATTATTGGATGCTATTTGAAATATTCGAAAAATTCTCTATAGAGAAAGCAGAAACTTTATTAAAAAAACATTGGGATAAGCTCAATCAATATAATATTTTTATTCAGCTAGCACTTTTAGTTGGTACTGATAAATTATGTTCGTTAGTGAATAACTCAATCCAAGAGAGAAATTTACAAGAAGTTTTTAAATACTTTAATCATCATTGGGGCTTTAAAACTGAAGGTCGTAAAGGAATCTATCGTGATCAACAAATTTTAGCAATAAAGCCATATATTCAATATTTTGATGATCTAGCTAAAATGAATTTGTACCAAATTTGTCTTAAAAATGGGTGGAAAAATTTTGCACAAGAAATTATAGAACCTCTAATTGCTGATGATAGCCAATATTCCTTAAAAATAAGTACTAAAAGGCTTAGTGAAGAACTTCAAGAAGGCAGAATTATTTGGTCAGATAGATGGCTTCATGATTGTGTTGATCAAGGATGGAGTATTGTTGAAGCATTTGAAGTCTTAATATCTTGGCTTGATACCAATTATTGTGATTTAGCGGTAGATATTGTTGTATCTAATCTTGAGTACACAGGTTTGAGACAACATTTTTTAAGATTGAATGACTTATGTGAAATAAAAGGTGTAAATCAACATATACAAGAAATATTAGAGAGAACCTATTGGGCAATTTATTTAAGAACGATTGAATGAGTTTAAAGACCAATTAATAGGTCTTTTAAAAGATCTCTAAATTAGTTATAATTTGTCTATTGTTTACATATCCAGGACATCCACCAATATGAACAATATTATCCATTCACGCTTTGTCGCAAGCGTTTCAGACCTGAAAAAGAACCCCATGGAAGTGGTTAATAACGGATTTGGTGAAGCAGTCGCAATTCTGAACCGAAACAATCCAGCATTCTATTGTGTTCCTGCGGACATGTATGAACGTCTGATGGATTTAATTGAAGACAAAGAACTGCTCAAACTTGCAGAAGAAGCTGAAACTGAAGAAACCATAAAGGTAAGCTTAGATGACCTACGAGCTAGAGTTCACAAAAATCGCGCTTAAAAAGTTTGATAAGCTGAATCCGCAAATAGCAGAACAGTTTATTCGTAAGCTCGAAACTATTTTGGAAAATCCCAAGATTCCCAAAAACAAGCTCAGTGGCTCAGTAGACCTATACAAAGTAAAACTCAGATCCGCAGGCTATCGCTTGGTCTATCAAGTGATCGACTCAAAAGTTGTTGTGCTTGTTCTGGATGTAGATCGGCGAGATACCATTTATAAAAATATGTAAACAAACCGCCTCTTGGCGGTTTTTATTTTAAATATGCTTATGATCTAAGAGCCAAATCCCCCAAGCCACCACAGCCGGAATCAAAATCCACAAACTCATTGGTAAAACACTATAACTGCCACCCAAGACTACACAGCACAATTTTATATTTTAAATGACATCGTTTTGGTGCAAATCTGATCAATCTTGGCGCATAAACATTTGATCAATATTTTGAAGCACTTTTTACTTTAATAAATAACTGTTTTTAGATAATTTTATTTATAAGAACTAAGCTGGCATGCTTTCTGCTTTTATTTATATGACAGATAAACAGAGGAGAGCCATTCACTTGATCACTCAACCACACTCATCGGTCAACCCATCATGTATAAAAAAAATAACTGTACATGAAGAATAAAAGCAATCGAACCGGTGAAATCATCAATAACCCCCTGATTTAAAACAGGCCCCAGCTCAGCGTACTGGGGCTTTTTTTTAGCCGTTTTTATTTCACCCCATCGCTAAAATTGGCACGCTTTCTGCATTTTAGCAAGTAATACGAAATTCCAGTTTTGTAATACCTGTAGGAGTTGCACATGAATCATCCAAACTCGAATAAAAAGCTGCATCCATGGCTGAAATTTTTAGTTGAGCTTTTAAGCGTACGTGCCGGACTACATTTACAGCAATCCGCACAGCAGAAGGAATACCACCGTGGCTAAACAGAAATTGGCACGGATTAGTATCACCCTGCCGGAAAGCACGCTTCAGGCACTCGATCAAAAGATTGTCGAGCAACATTATGAAAGCCGTTCTCAGGCTATTCTCGACATGATTAACCGGTATTTGATTGATGATCTGGTGGCACACGATGAAGTGATGGTCGGCACACTGACTTTGGTCTATGACGTCAGCCTCAAGCCGCTACGTTCCCAGCTGGTGGACCTGCAACAGCAATATCTGGAACAGGTGATCAGCTCTCTGCATATTCAGCTAGATGATGAAAAAGTGCTGCAGGTGATGCTGATGCAGGGCGTGAGCAGTGACCTGAAAGAAATTAGTGAACAATTTATTGCATTGAAAGGGATGCTCAAAGGGCATCTGGAACTGATGGATGCCGTGATGCCTCCCATTCCTCAAAATACCAATAAAGGAGTATTGTCATGAACACTTTATGGACCATTCAGGACTGGCAGAATGCTTACCAACAGCAGCAGATCCAGTTACAGGACCTGATCTCCTATGTTGCATCGTTTAACAACGACGATCATGCCTGGATTTCCATTGCCTTAAGCGAACAACTACAAGCCCAAATTGATACTTTAAAGGGTAAATCCGCAGCAGACCTGCCACTGTACGGTATTCCATTTGCGGTGAAAGACAATATTGATGTTGCCGGTTTTTATAGCACGGCAGCCTGTAAAGAAGCTGCGTATCTGGCCAGCAGGGATGCGGCTGTTGTTGCAAAATTAAAAGCGGCTGGTGCGATTGTGGTGGGTAAAACCAATCTGGACCAGTTCGCGACGGGTCTGGTCGGCGTACGTTCTCCATACGGTGCAGTCAAAAACAGCTTTCATCCGGACTACATCAGTGGCGGTTCAAGTTCGGGTTCATCTGTGGCAGTTGCCAATGGTCAGGTGCCCTTCAGTTTAGGCACCGATACCGCAGGTTCAGGCCGTGTGCCGGCAGGACATAACAATATTGTGGGGCTTAAACCGACCAAGGGATGGTTCTCAACTTCGGGGCTGATTCCGGCTTGCCGTACCATTGATGTGATTTCAATTTTTGCCTTGACGGTGGATGATGCCTGGCAAGTGGCTCAGCTAATGCAAGGCTATGATACATCTGATGAATATTCACGCCAGCATCCAGCCAATGTACCCACCCAGTTCTCCAAAGGCAAAATTGCCATTCCGGCACAGCTGGAATTTTATGCAGATGTGGAATCGGAAAAAGCCTTTAAACTGGCGATCGCTCGTGCCAAACAGCTGGGCTATACGGTCGAAGCGATTGATTTCAGCATCTTCAATCAGCTGGCTTCGGCTTTATATAACAAAGCCTGGGTCGCAGAGCGTTGCAGCGCCGTAGAGAAAATGGTCTCGTGTGAGGTGACCCATCCGGTGATTCACCAGATCATCAGTCAGGCGGACAACTTCAACGCTGTCGATATGATGCAGGCGGAATATGAACGTGCCCAGCTGGCGAGCCAAATCAATCTGGTATTGGCGGACTTTGATGCCTTGATGGTGCCTACCGCACCGACCATTTACAAGATTACCGATGTGGAAGCAGATCCACTGGTCAAGAACAGCCACATGGGTGCCTATACTAATTTTGTCAATTTTGCCGATCTGTCAGCCTTGGCACTGCCAAATAGCATTCGTGCCGATGGCCTGCCAAGCGGTGTGACCTTTATTGCTCCCGCCTGGATGGATCAGGCCTTGGCCAACTTTGCTCAACGCTGGCAGCAAGCGACCGCTTTAACGTTGGGGACTTCGCAAAAAACTTATATACCAAGCACCCAGATTCAATCTCAGCATTCGGTCAAACTCGCAGTCGTAGGTGCACACCTGACGGGTATGCCGTTGAACTTTCAGCTGACTACACGTGGCGGAACCTTGCTGCAAACCACCCAGACCGCAGCCAGCTATAAACTATATGCCTTGAAAAATACCACACCGCCTAAACCTGGCCTGCAGTACAGCAGTACAGGTCAGAAGATTGCAGTCGAAGTCTGGGATATTCCATTTGCCAACTTTGGTCAGATTGTTGCAGAAGTGCCGGCACCGCTCGGTATTGGCAATGTTCAGCTGGCGGATGGTAGTTGGGTCAAAGGCTTTATCTGTGAAGGCTATGCGCTGGAAGATGCCACTGACATCAGCCATTTCGGCGGCTGGCGTGACTTTATTCAATCAAAACAACCTTCAAACACGCATTTTAAATGTAATTGCATAGGGGAAATCGCACCATGATGAAAAAATTAAGTTTAGCCGCATCAGTCTGTGGCGCCATTTTATTGAGTGGCTGTGACAATACGGCTAAAGTGCCAGAACCATCCAGTAAAACAACTGGAACGGTAAATACTAAACCAATCACCATTGGCTACAGCGACTGGCCGGGCTGGGTGGCTTGGCAAGTCGCTATTGAAAAAGGTTTCTTTAAAGAAGCTGGTGTGAATGTAGACTTTAAATGGTTTGACTATTCAGCGTCGATTAATGCCTTTTCTGCGAACCAGCTGGATGCAATTTCCGTGACCAATGGTGACAATCTGGTGATTGCATCCGGCGGTACTAAAGGTGCAATGATCATGGTGACAGATTATTCTGCGGGTAATGACGTCATCATCGCTAAAAATGGCATCAATAGTGTTGATGAACTGAAAGGCAAAAAAATTGCGGTAGAAAAAGGTCTGGTCGATCACTTGCTGCTGTCTACAGCCCTGGAAGATGCCAAGATTAAATCTTCTGAGGTCAATCTGATTAACTCGATGACCAATGAATTGCCACAGGTGTTTAATAGCCCTGATGTATCGGCGATTGCAGTTTGGCAACCAGTAGCAAATCAGGCACTCAAAGCAGTTTCAGGTTCTAAAATTATCTATAGCTCGAAAGATAAACCGGGTCTGATCTACGATACGCTGACTGTGAATATGACCCATTTGTCTGCAAATAAAGAAGAATGGAAAAAGATCATTCAGGTTTGGGACAAGACTGTTAAATTCATCAATGACCCAGCGACCCATGAAGAAGCTGTAAAAATCATGGCAAATAAAGTGGGCGTTGATCCTAAACAATATGAACAGTTTATTGGTGGTACACATCTGCTAGATCTGTCAGCCAATAAAAAGGTATTTAGCAAAGGTACAGGTTTCGATTCAATTTATGGATCAACTTACTATGTGAATAAATTCAACGTAAGCAATGGTGTTTATACTACTGAACAAGATGCAGATGGCCTGATTGTGCCAACACTGGTGGAATCATTACAATAATACCAAAAACGTGAAAAGCCCAGATCCAAATCTGGGCTTTTTTCTAGTTTATTTTTAAAGTTTGCAATGACTGAGAAACGACAAGTAAAAAATTAAACAGTAGTTGAACTTGAAAAGATATTAATAATAAAAATACCCACCAAAATAAATGCCAAACCGATCATCGCAGCGGCATCCAGATGTTGTTTAAAGACAATCCAGCCTATCGTAGAAATAAATACAATCCCAGCACCAGACCAGAGAGCATAGGTAATCCCCATCGGAATACTTTTCATGGTTAATGCCAGGAAATAAATAGCAATCAAATAACCAATACAGGTCACAACACTGGGTTGCCAAACGGTAAAGCCTTTTGATGCATTCAGTGCAGAGGTCGCAATAACCTCTGAAATGACTGCAATCAATAAATACACATAAGCCATTATGGTCTTGGTCTACCTCTTATTTGGAGTTACTAATTTTAGTTAAGCGTGGAATAGTCGGCAGATCCGCCAGTGCAGGATCCAGTTCATCTTCCTGGGCATGCACCAGGTGATTGACATGCTCACGCAGCTGTTTAAATTCCGGCGTCAGCATCAGATCGGGATGACGCGGACGTGGCAGATTCACTTCAATAATTTCCTTGATCTCACCTGGATTGGCTTTCAAGGTCACAATCCGGTCGGCCAGCAAAATCGCTTCATCCATATCGTGGGTCACGAAAATAATGGTGATATCGATGTTCTGCCACAGGTCCAGCAGGTGACGCTGCATTTTCTGGCGCGTATGCGGATCCAGCGCACCAAAAGGTTCATCCATCAGCAAGACTTTGGGTTCATTGACCAGCGCACGGGCAATCGCGACACGCTGTTTCATCCCGCCAGAAAGCTGATGCGGATACTGGTCCTGATATTTTTCCAGACCAATGATATTGATCCATTCCCGTGCCTGCGCTTCGGCTGAGGCATTACTTTGGCCTTTCATTTTCGGGCCAAACATGACATTTTCTTTGACGGTTTTCCATGGGAACAGGGTATAGCCCTGAAACACCATGCCACGTTCCGGACTCGGACCGGTAATCGGCTGGCCATCGACCAGAATCTCACCACTACTATAAGGGTCTAGCCCCGCCACCACACGGCTAAAGGTCGATTTACCACAACCGGAAGGACCAATCACACAGATAAACTCACGCTTATGAATTTTGAGATCTAAGGCATTTAAAACCGTACGTTCAGTTTTGCCATGACTGAATTTTTGCGTCAGCTGTTTCGCTTCCAGAATCACCGGACGGCTATAAATCTTGTCAAAGTATTCGCGGGTATTAAATTCAGGGTTTTGCATCAGTTTGCTCCCGGTTTCCATTTAAATAGGCGTTGTCCCAGTTTCATTAACATCACATCGCAAAGCAGACCAATCACCCCAATGATCAGGATCGCTGCAAAGACATTGTCAAAATTCTGGTAACGGGCTTGCTGGGTAATGAACCAGGTAATCCCGGAGGTACTGCCGATCAGTTCCGCCACGATCAGGTAAGTCCATGCCCAGCCAAGCAGGACACGCAGATTGCGGTAAATTTCAGGAAGGGCCGCTGGAATGACCACATGAAACAGGCTTTTCATTTTATTGGTGCCTAAGGTAAAACCGGCTTCAATCAGGCTACGGTCTACCAGACGTGTGGTATTGGCAATAATCAGGATTTGCTGGAACAGGGTGCCAATGACAATGATGGCAATTTTCGGTGCATCATTGATCCCTAAAATAGCCACTGCAAGTGCACCAAAGGCCGGGGCAGGCAGATAGCGGAAAAATTCAACAAAAGGCTCGGTCAGCTGGGAAATTTTGTGAGAGAAGCCACATAAAATACCGAGTGGAATCCCGATCAGCGAAGAAATAAAGAAAGCACTAAAGACCAGCTTGATACTGTGCCACAGGCTTTCATGGAACCAGGGTGCATTGGCCTGTGCCGGTTCAGTGGTGAATGCCGTGACCAGGGCAATCGCCACTTCATGCGGGGCGGGCAGATAGATCGGATTCACCAGAATCCCTTGAGGTGGAGCCAGACCTTGATCTAGCGCAGACTGGGCGGCAGAGAAAAAGACGTCTTTATCAATGCGACTACCGACCTGTAAATAGTTCACGCTGCCTGAATCGGCAATCTGGACTTGTGGATGCCAGATAAAAGGTAAATAGCTGACTGCACACCAAATCAAGACCGGTATTAAAAAAGACCCCAAGCCAAACAGCAGTTTATTTCTTTGACTGAGTTCACGTGCAACGTAACCCATAGTGTTGCCCCTCAATATTACAATTTTTATAAAACGTAATACTGATTAAGCAAAATGGGTGCCAAAATGATTGTTTTCATTCACTGGACTGCTGGAAATAGCCTAAGCTGAAAGAAACTGATGTTTAAATTACGCATAATGCCACCTTTTACATAGGACAAAGGCTTTGGAAGCGGGGACGTTGTGCAGGCCATCATCTGGTGTGTTTAGCCCCTGGTTAAAAGAACGTGGAAACTAAAATCAGGTGGTTCGGATAGAGGGGTAAGGAGCTAGCCTCAACCATGATCTGGCTTAATGGCTGGCAAGCGCCAGAGAGGAAGTATTGAAAGCTTTTAAACCTGCAGTTAAAAAATAACGTAAAAACCCAAAAATGGAAGAATTTCTGCAATGTGATCAGACATATAGCGATGGTTAGCTCATCATTTCTCTACTTTGGGTATGTAAACAGATTGCAGTAAATAAATTAGAAATTGACATTCTGCTTAACCTCAAGGCGCAGCTATCTACACATTTTTCTCGATCCTTAAAATATGTTGCTATTTTCTCTAACTCATCCACTGAATATTCTGAAGCTAGCTGCAGGGCACCAGTCTACTGAATAAGCCAAACGACCCACCCGAGTGGGAGCTTGCAGTTATCACCACCCGAGATATTGCGCCTTTAAAATATTTGTATAATCCTGCCATAGCCAGATAAAAACTCAGGGTTAAAGCACCGCACCCTCTAGAAAAATGCAGCGCTGGTCTTATGTTCAGGATGGCTGTTCAGCGGTGGCAATGTTCAGCTTTAAAGAGCATCCAACAGCTAGGCAAAAATGATGGGTTGGATAATCAACTTTTCACTCTTAACCTTTGTGGATCATAAAAAGGCAACTCCACCACTTTGGCTTTCAGGCGTTTTTTAAGACCATCCAGTTGTCCAACTTCGACAGCGGTGCCTGTTAGGGCATACTGCGGTGCAAGGCGGCACAGGGCAATCTGTTGCTGCAGTAAAGGAGAGTTGGCTGCACTGGTCACCACACCCACAGGAAAACGTCCGACATAGACCGGGTCGCCATGCTGGACCGCTTCATTGCCCTCCAGGACCAGGCCCATGAGTTTATGCCGGCTTTCCGGCGCCTGATTTTTCATGGCCTGTTTGCCGATAAAATCTTCTTCCTTGGTTTTCATCGGTACCGTGAAACCAATGCCGGCTTCATAGGGATTGGTTTCAGCTGAAAACTCATGCTGTGCAAAGATCAGCCCAGCTTCTATGCGCAATAGATCCAGGGCATCAAAACCGAGCGGAGCAATGTCATATTGCTGGCCTTCCTGCCAAACGGCATCCCAAAGCTGTTCGGCATGGCTAGGATGACACCAGACTTCAAAGCCCAGCTCCCCGGTATAGCCGGTGCGTGATACCATGACCGGAATCCCGTCTGTACCGCCCAGCTTGCCGAGGGTAAAGTGGAACCATGCTAATTTTTCTACGCTTGGCTGATGTTCAGGCGTCCAGATCAGTTGCTGCAACAGCGCACGGCTGTGCGGACCTTGCACTGCAATATTGTGAATATGCCGGGATGAATTGCGGATGCTGACTTTATAGCCATGCTGCTGTGCCAGCTGTTTCAGCCAGGTTCCTGAATATTCATCACCGCAAATCCAGCGGAAACAGTTTTCACCCATGCGGAAAATCGTGCCGTCATCCACCATGCCGCCTGTTTCCAGACAGGAGGCCGAGTAGGCAATTTCACCCACCGCCAGTCTGCGGATATTGCGGGTCAAGGCATACTGCATAAAAGCTTCTGCATCCGGGCCGGTAATTTCAAATTTGCGCAGCGCGCTTAAATCGATCATGGCGACCCTTTCACGGCAGGCCAGATATTCCGCTTTGGCACCCCAGCCGTCGTATTCATTGGCAATCCAATAGCCGTGGTACTCACTGATTTTTGAAGTAAGCGCTTGGATGCGCGGAAAAAATCCTGATGCTTGGGTCATGCGCGGCAGTTCCTCGGGGTCAATTCGATAATGCTGGGAGCGTGGGAAATGCTGATCCTGATCATAAATCCGGACCAGAATATCCGTCGGTACCCAGCCATTGGAAGGATCAATATCGTCAGGGCAGGCAGATGATGCACAGAGCAGATCGCGGTGGGCACGCAGCAGGACATAATCTCCCGGTCTGGACCACGGTTCTGCCATGCTGATTGCACCGCAAGGTTCAACAAAGGTGTTGTAAAACAGGTTAATGGCAGGCCATGCATTGCGGCTTTGGATGCCAAAAGGCTGCAGAACCTGGTTAAAGTTATCGGTGCAGGAAATGTGGCCAAAGTAGCCGGAATCGTTATAGAACTTCGGACTGCAAGCACTCAGGAACATATCGTGCCGACCCACGGTGTCTTGAACCACTTCGGCCAGCGCTTGCAGATCTGAGGCAAAAAATTTAGAGTGCAGCCCGGGAGCCGGGGTGGCATGCCCCAAAATGGTCCGGGTGGCCATGGCATCCAGACCCAGTTCTTGGCCTTGGGCTAAAGCCTGGGCATCAAAGGCTAAAAAATCGGAACACTGCTTGCCCGACAAGTCGATAATTTGAATCCATTGGCCCGCTTTAACGCTATACGTCCGTGCTGAAGCACGCGGTATCAGAATTTCCTGCACCGGTTTGGCTAAAGGCTGCGGCAAATAATAATGCACGGGCTGGGCTTTAAATAGCGTCACTGGCACTTCATCTATGCAGTACTGCTGCTGTACATTCATGTCCAGGCCAGTATTGAACACGATGACTTGAATTGCCGCCGACGCCTGAAAAATGCTCTTTCCAGGGCTGTGCAAGGTCAGCGCCTGCTCCAGCCAGTCAGGCTGTATGGCATGCTGTGTTAACTGCTGTTTCAGGCGCTGGCCTGAGGCGCTGGCCTGATTTAACTGCGCAAGCGTAGCCCGAGCACCATTGGCCACCAGAAGGGATTCGGCCTGTAGTGCCTGCAGCAATTCCGGCCTAAGCTGCTGTTCTGTATTGAAAATAAGTAGATCAATACTCTGTTGTTCAGGTAAGTCAAATTGAATGCGATCGCCCGCATCCAGGTCAAAAATGTGCATGTACTGTGCATCTGCGCGCAAATACAGTTCATGGATTGGCTGCTGCAAATGAATATATTCATCTGTCACTGCAGTGGCTAAAGCTGAAGTAAGCGTTCCCATAGATGAGCCCAAAGCGTCCCGCTGGTTCTGATGCTATTCATTTCACACATATTCTGCTGGCACAGCAATTTCTCCAGAGGTATACCCTGAATAGGGTAGTGCTGGATTTTGGCATGATTCCTGCTCAAATAATTTAACTGTAAAGAATAATTCAGCAGCATGGCGCATCTTGCGAGTGAAGTGATGAATGACGGCAAAATAGAGACAGAGCGTGCCATAAACCAGGCAGGTGATTTAGATCAGACCCAACGGCTGCTTCGCCAGAGTGAATTGACGCTGTTTTATCTGCAGGCCAAATTAAAGCTGATGCAGATTCAGTATCCCAAGGCCGAATTGCCACTTTTTCTGCAATGGCTGAAACAGCATTTTCCTGTGCCGGGCTTGCCGGAATATTGTCTGGTGATGTGCTATCCCTTCACTCAGGAATGTTTCATTTTTCATGCCTTGGCGCAACCGCTGGCGCAGTCTGAGGTACGTCTGCTCCAAGAGCAGCTGCTACCTCGCTCCATCTCTGTGATGCAGCAAGATGTGCCGCTGCTGCTGGACCAGCATGATTGCCTCCCGCTGTTTACAGGACAGAATTTTGCAGTCTGGCGAGTCTATTTAAACTATTCGGCAGCCCAGCCGGTGGAAGCGGAGCTACTGCAGCAGCTGGATCAGGCTTTGCAATCGGGCTTTCAGGAACGCGCGCTACAGCAGGAGCGCATACAAACCATATTGCAGCAGGAGCGGCGTGATTTTTCGGCCGACTTACATGACAGTATTGCGCAAATTATTGGATTCTTAAGATTGAAATCTGCGCAGCTGAACCAACAATGCAAACAGCAGCCTGGCTATGCACCGCTGCTGGAACAGACCGAGGAACTGGCAGCTTATACCCATTATGCTTACCAGCAGGTGCGTGAATTGATTACCGCCTCACGCTTAACCTATCAGGAACTGGATTTTTTCACCGCGCTGAAAAAAATTATTGCCGAATTTGAACATCAGTCCAGTGTGGCCTTTGAACTGGATAACCGTATCCCGCAGCTGAAAGTCAGTGCCAGACAGTCGGTACAGCTGCTGTATATCATCCGTGAAAGCCTGAGCAATGTTGTGCGTCATGCCCATGCCAGTACAGCTGTCATTTCTGTAAAGCGCAATTTCACTCAGCAGCTGCACATTCAGATTGCAGATAATGGCCGCGGCATACAGGCAGGGCGGAAACGGCCGGACAGTTTCGGACTGGAAATTATGCAGGAACGAGCCGAACGGATTGGTGCTGTGCTCAGTATCCGCCCGAATCAGCCCTGCGGCACCTGCGTTGAACTGATATTAGACCTGAGCACTGGAGGGGAATGAGATGAATAAAATTGCAGTCAGTATTGTAGATGACCATGCGCTGTTCAGGCGCGGTGTGGCGGATATTATCCGCCAGTCCGAGCATTTTGATGTACAGCAGGAATACAGCTGCGGATCAGCATTTCTGTTAGCACTGGACACTGCGAACATTGAATTGCTGCTGCTGGATGTACAGATGCCGCAGATGAGCGGCATTGAGGTACTAAAATGCATCCGGGAACGCAATGCCGATCTTAAAGTGATTATTTTAACCGCCAGCCTGGAGGACAGCATTGTATTGGATGCCATTCGTCTGGGTGCCAATGGCTTTTTGCCCAAAGATACCTTGCCGGAAGATATTCTGCTGCAACTGCATCAAGTCATGCAGGGCAGGACCGTATTGCATGCCGATGGAGTCGCTTTACTGGCCCAGCAAGTCCGACAGCAGACGGCACCCTTAGCCGCTGCCTTGCATAAAACCTCTGAACAGGTGCTATTGCAGCGCAAACTGCTGTCGGAAATGACGCAGCGGGAGCAGGAAACGTTAAAGCTGATTGCCAAAGGATTGAATAATAAACTGATTGCCCGTGAATTAGGCATTAGTGACGGTACGGTAAAAGTCTATGTGAAAAGTCTGCTACGCAAACTGAATGTACATTCACGGCTGGAGCTTTCCGTGTGGGTGCATCAGCAGCTTAACACTGCAGATTTTGATATTTATCCCTCGTCTTCCGTTTAAGGTTCACCGTGCGAGTAATGCTGATATGTCGAAAATAGCGCTGCCCTCCAGCAAAGACGGGCTGAATATGGACTTGAATCAGGATTGGCCTGAACTGTTTGACCAGTTTGCCGATATTGCACTGTTGCTGGATAGCCATGGCACGATTCAGCGCAGCAATCGTACCTGGCACAACTTGCTACAGTTGCAACCGGATGCTGCAGCACAGCGCTTACCCTTAAGCTACTGGCTGTATTCCGAAGATAGTTTGACCTTCCAATGTGCCCTCATGGCCGGACGGCCGTGTAAGCTGGCACTGCGCCTGTTAATTCCGGAACAGCCCTTGGTGTGGTTTGATCTGTCGCTGCAGCCGATCTGTGCCGGTGCCGGAAAAAACCAGTTGCGGGGATGGTGCATTTTAGGCACGGAGCAGACGCAAAAAATCCGGCAGCAAGAACTGCAGGATGCACAGCAGCGCAGTCTGCATGATTTGCTGTCGCGCCTGCCGGTCATGCTGTACCGCTCACGCAATGACTGGAACTGGACCATGGACTATGTCAGCAGCGGCTGTCAGCAGATAACCGGTTATCGCAGTGAGCTGCTGATCAATACGCCGCGCTATGGACAGCTGATTCATCCCGATGACCAGCAGTATGTCTGGGACAGTATCCAGTTGGCTGTGCAGCATCATCGCGTATTTCATTTGCACTACCGCATTGTCACTGCCCAGAACCGCATACAGTCGGTACAGGAAATCGGGCAGGGCCTATATTCGCAAAGTGACATGGTGCTGGGTCTGGAAGGCGCTGTATTTATCCAAAACTGAGGGCATGCAAGTCGCTAAAGCGGCATGACCCCAGGTCAGTATCCCATTGTGCATACCCCATCTGAGGAATTTCGAAATAATCTAGGTCTGTCTAAGGTAATGGCATCACGGCAGTTTTGTTTAAAACAGATCACATGGAGATTCACCATGAAACGAGTTGCAATTATTGGGGCAGGGCCAAGCGGGATGGCGCAACTGCGCGCTTTTCAATCTGCGCAAAGCAAGGGCATCGAAATTCCGGAAATGGTATGCTTTGAAAAGCAGGCCGACTGGGGTGGTCAATGGAATTATACCTGGCATACCGGCCTGGATAAACATGGTGAACCGGTGCATAGCAGCATGTACCGTTACCTGTGGTCGAATGGCCCGAAAGAATGTCTGGAATTTGCAGACTATACCTTTGATGAGCATTTTGGCCGGCCGATTGGTTCTTATCCGCCACGTGCCGTGCTGTGGGACTATATCAAAGGCCGGGTAGAAAAAGCCGATGTACGCAAATATGTCCGCTTCAACAGCGCGGTGCGCCATGTCGAGTTTCACCCTGACAGCAAGCAGTTTTCAGTGACGGTGCATAACCATGTCACCGACGAGATGTATACCGAGACTTTTGATTTTGTGGTGGTGGCTTCAGGCCATTTTTCTACCCCAAAAATTCCTGAATATGAAGGTTTCGGCAGTTTTGGCGGACGGATTTTACATGCCCATGACTTCCGTGATGCACTGGAATTTAAAGGTAAAAATGTACTGCTGGTCGGCAGCAGCTATTCTGCTGAAGATATAGGTTCACAATGCTATAAATATGGTGCAAAGCAGATTATCAGTTGTTACCGCAGTTCACCGATGGGCTATCACTGGCCAGAAAATTGGTCAGAGCGTCCGCAACTGCTGCGGGTCGATCAGACCCATGCCTATTTTGCTGATGGCAGTTCGGCCGAGATTGATGCCATTATTTTATGTACCGGCTATTTGCACAGTTTCCCTTTCATGTCGGAAAGCCTGCGTTTAAAAACCGATAACATTCTCTATCCGCTGCACCTGTATCAGGGCGTGGTCTGGGAAGCCAATCCGCAGCTATTTTATTTAGGCATGCAGGATCAGTGGTATTCCTTCAATATGTTTGATGCACAGGCCTGGTATGCGCGCGATGTGATGCTGGGTAAAATTGCCTTGCCGAGTTTTGCCGAGATGCAGGCCGACACCCAAGCCTGGCATGAGGAAGAAAAAACCCTGCAGGATGCAGCAGCCATGTTCAAATTTCAAGGCGACTATATTATGCACCTGATTGATCAGACCGATTATCCAAGCTTTGATATTGAAGCGGTGCGGCTGACCTTTTTGCAATGGAAAAAACACAAGCAAGAAAACATTATGGCCTTCCGTGACAATACCTACTGTTCATTGATGACCGGGACTATGGCAACGCCGCATCATACGCCCTGGATTGATGCCCTGGATGACTCCCTGGAGGCTTATTTACAGACCGAGGCAGACCTACAGCAAAAGGCAGGTTAGGACGGTCAATGCTTGATCCGCCACACTGCCGGGCAGACCCACAAAATATAGTAACAACCTGGTATACGTTTCTTCTGCAGCAGCTGGTTTCCAGCTGCTTTTTTTATGTCCGCATTCGCTTAAAAACCTCCCCCGCATGCTGTGCTTTACCCCTTAGTGGGTATGATTTAGAGGGAATGGTCAGGCGGCGTAAAAACCTTTAAATATCTGATTATGTAGTTCTTATATGAGGTTTCTCAAATGATGGAAGCCATGCACAGTACCCCCAGATATCAAACTGTAGAAACGCTGCACTGGAATGCACCCAAGTATGTGCTGGTGTTGCAGCATGCAGCATCAGCAGTGACACAGCAATTAACCGAAATGAGCAAACAGCATCCGCAAACGCTGCAGCTGATGCTGGACAGTCAACAAGATCCAGCCTTGGCTGGCTTGCTGCATGAACTAGAGACCGTGCTGCAGCAGGAAAAGGCTGGCGTGCGTGCCGTGGTCTGCGGTGATGAATCCTTTGTTTGGACAGTACAGCAGTGCCTGGTGGGTACGGGCTGCCTAGATGAGGAAATCAGCTTGATTGCGGATAGCTCCAGCCTGCAAAACCCACGTAAAAAAGTCTACTGCGTGCACTGCGGTCATACCCAGCACACGGTTAAAGACGAGCTCTGTAGCTGTGAACAGTGTCAGGTCGAACTGCTGATCCGCAGTCATTTTTCTGAACGCCTTGGCGCCTATATGGGAGTCTGTGCCAATGCGCATCAACCTATGGGAGCACTCAGCGCATGAATCCAACCGTTCCTGTCCATGTGACCCGCATTCATCAAGTTACCCCGATGATTCGCGAATTTACCTTGGCCGCTTTAGATGCCCCCTTGCAGCCGTTTTCCTCCGGCAGCCATGTGATTGTGCAGCTGCCAGTTGAAGGCCGCATCATCCGCAATGCCTATTCATTGCTGAATGCCCCGTATGAGCAGCACCAGTATCAAATTGCGGTACGCTTGCAGGAGAACTCGCGCGGCGGATCGCAATACCTGCATGAAAAAATTCAGGTGGGCGATACCCTAAATATTTCTGCGCCGCTGAATTTATTTTCCCTCAATTCTCAGGCCCAGCACCATGTATTTATTGCCGGCGGCATCGGCATTACCCCGTTCCTGTCGCATATGAAATACCTGCTGCATGCCGGACACAGTTTTGAACTGCACTATGCCTGTCGTGACGGCATCAGCAATGCCTATGAAGATATGCTGATGCAGTTGTTCCGTGACCAGGTACATATTTATTCGGAAAAAAACCAGCGCCGTTTGGACATAGCAGCACTGCTGGGCCAGCAGTCTCTCGGCAGCCATGTCTATATTTGCGGGCCAGAGCGCCTGATTCATGCCGTTGTTGACTGTGCGCAAATGCTGGGCTGGTCAAAAAAACGTGTGCATTGGGAAGCTTTTTCTTCGCCTGCACCTGGAGTCGCATTTGATGCCGTGCTCAGTAAAAGCCAGCGCCGTATTCATGTGCCCGGCGATTTCAGCCTGCTGGAAGCACTGGAACAAGAAGGCATTGAGGTACCCAATCTCTGCCGCGGTGGCGTATGCGGTCAATGTGCCACCTCATACAGCCAAGGCGAGGTGGAACATCTGGATCATTATTTAACGGTGCAGGAGCGCTCGGCGCAGTTGATGCCTTGCGTTTCGCGTGCCAAACCAGGCCATTGCCTGCATTTAGACCTATAGCTTTGGGAGATTACGATGACGGTTCAATTTAACCCCAATGAAAATATGCATGATCAGTTTCACTACCATAACAGTGCAAAGGCGATTGCCCGTTTTCCTTTTCCATTTCCCGAAGACCAGTATATGTATTCGGTGAATATTGAGCCTGTTGTTTCAAGGCCGGATAGTATTTTCGAGCATTGGTTTGATGTGGATGAGCATTATGTAACGGACATGAACGAACGCCGCTTAACCCTGGAACAGGACCCGAAACGTTGCATTATCATGCCGCACATGCATCAAGCCAGCTGGGACTTTTTGGAAATGGTGATGCTGCGTTATGCGCAAGACTACCCTGAACATTTCCAGCTGGAGCGCGATGGCCTGAACTGGCACTGGGTCAACCAACCCTTAAATATCGATGTCCATTTTATTTTTGGTCAGGCAAACAGCTTGCCGATGGATCCGTTTGAATTTATCAGCCGCCAGTTTCAAGGCGATGTTGCCTTGCTGGACCAACGTGATGGCGATCTGTTTATGGATACTGGCATGATCACCGGCCCTGCAGACTGGTCACTGAATTTTGATGCTGGCATGAGTTTTAAGCAATGGCATGCACCTGTACCAAAGCTGGCACATAACCTGGGGGTGTTTGAGCGCGCACTCAAATTCTTGCTCAACATTCAGGTTGGTCAGCCCTACCGGCGTCTGAATTGGACCATGACCATCAATCCGCGTATGGATACTTCCTCGGAAACCTATCATTTATGGGGACATGAACGCGGTCTGGTCACTGCGGAAAATGCCGGTGAACTGGTGCATTTGCGGGTGGAGCTGCAAACGATGCCGCGTCTGGCGCGCAGCAATGCACTGCTGTTCAGTATCCGCACTTATCTGATTAGCCTGAATGATTTGACCCGCAATCCGGCATGGGCCAAGCGGCTATACCGGGTAATCCGCGATTTGCCTGAGCCGATCGCAGAATACAAGGGCATCAGTGAATATCGTGAACCGCTGGTGCAATGGCTCAGCCAGTTCGATGGCGTAGATGAATAACAGCTCAGTTTCAAAAATTAAGTAATCAGCACATTTTAAAATATTCAATAAGGAAGACCTGTATGGCAAACTCTTGGCGTATTTCTGCATTGGCAGCCCACCACCGTCAGCTCGGTTCAAAATTAGAAGACTGGAACGGCATGGGAACGGCATGGACCTATGATTCGGATATTGCAGATCACTATACGGCCATCCGTACCAAAGCCGGCTTGATGGATGTTTCGGGCCTGAAAAAAGTCCATTATGTCGGCCCGCATGCGGAAAGCCTGCTGGAATATGCAACCACCCGTGACATTTCCAAATTGTATCCCGGAAAATCCGTATACGCGACCATGCTGAATGAGCAAGGAAAATTTGTGGATGACTGCGTAATTTACCGTACCGGGCCAAATGCCTTTATGGTGGTGCATGGCACAGGTATTGGCTATGAAATGCTGATCCGTTCAGCGGCTGGGCGTCAGGTTGCGGTACTGTTTGATGATGACCTGCATGATTTATCGCTGCAAGGGCCATTGGCAGTAGACTATTTAGCTCAACATGTCGCGGGCATTCGTGATTTACCCTATTTTCACCATCTGCAAACCAAACTGTTTGGCGCGCCTGTCATGATTTCACGTACCGGCTATACCGGCGAGCGCGGCTATGAAATTTTCTGTAAGGCTGCCGATGCACCGATGATCTGGGAAACCATTCTCAGTACCGGCGCTGAATATGGCATTATTCCCTGTTCATTTACCACGCTGGACTGGCTGCGTACCGAAAGTTATTTACTCTTCTTTCCGTATGACAATTCAGAATATTTCCCCTTCGAGAATGATGTCTGCGGTGACACCTTGTGGGAACTTGGCCTGGATTTCACGGTGTCACCGCATAAAGGCGAATTCCGTGGCTGCTATGAGCATCGCCGTTTAAAAGGCAAAGAACGCTTTAAAATCTTCGGTGTATTGCTGGAGGGCAATCAGGTGCCTGCAATGGGAGATACCTTATGGGACGGCAATCAGCAAGTGGGGGTCATTACCTGCGGCATGCATTCGCCGCTGACCGGTAAAACCGTGGCCATCGCACGTCTGGATGTACCTTATGCAGAGCAGGGCAAAGCGCTGCAGGTCAAAGGCAGCCTGGAGGTGAATGCAATCGCGCATACCTTGCCATTTGATGATCCAGAGAAATTAAAACGTACAGCAAAAGGCTAAGTAGCCAGCAATCCACTCGGCCTAAAAAAATCCTGCAGTTAGCAGGATTTTTTTAGGTGTTCTATTTGACCAGTTTGAGCAGCCGATGAGTCTGGAGCTGAGCCTGCTTTAAACTTATGGGAAGCCGTTTTCATATTCCCTTTTATTTGAATGACCGCATGGACATGGCCTGTGATGTAGACATGTAGCAAGTTGCAACACATCTCGAGGATAGCGGCATAGTCACAGCCGTAGAAGGGATTTTAGAACCCATGAACAAGGGCAGAAACGGTGCAATAGGCTTTCAGAGGGATAGTCAGAATTGTACCCGGCTGGCAATAAAAGAGTTGAGTTCAGTCTTATGTGTCCCCAAACCCCACTTGCCGGGTAATTCAGTGTTTAACTTCTTGGGGCAGCAGCAAATCGGGGGATAGGGAGGAGATGAAGCACAACGTTAAATGGCATCCATACCGGTTTCACCTGTGCGGATACGTATCACTTGTTCCAGTGCGCTGACAAAAATTTTACCGTCACCAATTTTGCCCGTAGCGGCAAATTTGCTGATAATTTCAATCGCTGATTCGACCTGATCGCTCCGGACGGCCACTTCCAATTTCACTTTCGGCAAAAAATCGACCCTGTATTCGGCGCCTCGGTACATTTCGGTATGGCCTTTTTGACGGCCTGCGCCTTTGACTTCGGTCACGGTCATACCATGAATGCTGTGTTTGTTGAGCTCTTCACGGACATCGTCCAATTTGAATGGTTTGATAATGGCGGTGATCAGTTTCATACAGTACCTCTTAATTTTATTGTATTCATTTTCATTCTTGAGCAAGATTTATTTTGCAAGAATGATGCCATTTTTCATTTTAAAATCATATTAATAGCAATCGATACAGCTGTACGGCCAGCATAGTTGCTAGCTGAATGGCCATACAGCTGCATCGGTGGAGTTCTCAGCCTTCACTTAGGCCCTATTTAAATACCACCGTACGGTCATCATTAAGGAATACGCGGTGTTCAACAAAGTATTTCACCGCTTTGGACAGCGCA